>JAHJTR010000020.1 GCA_018829865.1 Patescibacteria group bacterium
CCAATAACCATGCCCATATCAATTCCTCCTCCAAAATAAGCTGCAAGCAGAATAATAACAAACACAAAACTGACCATCAGTCCCAGCGTAAAAAACGAAGCAAATGTAAACATAAATTATAAATTAGAGATTAACTGAATCATAATAAAAAAAAAGCACCTATACAATGCTCCGAGTAAAATAAAAATAAAAAAACTATTTCGGCATCACTAATCGGTCAAGAGTAGCCTTTTTAGCAATTTCATCAGTTTCAATATGTACTTTTGAATAATCGGTTATTTTTGTAGGAGTGAACTCGGCTTTAACCGAATATTCATTCTTATCAAATGTAAGATTCGCTATAACTCCCCTATTTTGCCACACTCCAACCTGATCAAAAATAAAATTACCCAGACTATACATAATAATACCGTCATTATAATACTCAACCGGTTGTAAAACATGAGGATGATGCCCAATAACAACCTTGGCTCCCGAATCGATAGCTGCCTTGGCAAACTCCTTTTGCTTTTTATTCGGCAATTTATGGTACTCATGCCCCGAATGCATTGAGACGATGATAAAATCGACACCATCAACCAATTTCTTCACATCCGTAATCATGTCTTCTTTCACTAATTCAGCTGTTCCAGCCTTTGTCTCACTCGCAAACGTATAATCCGGAACAACATCCGTATCGTTGTAACATAAGAACGCAAAAGTCACGCCATTTTTTTCGATTATCGCCGGTTGCCTGGCCTCAGTTTCATTAACTCCCGCACCACAATATTGGATATTCTCAGCATTTAGATGTTGCATGGTTTTAATAATTCCTTGTTCACCAAAATTATAAGTATGATTATTTGCGAGGGAAACTATATCAATTCCCGCGTATTTAACTCCTTCAAGCACTTCAGGTTCACTACGAAAACTCATCTCATAAGCACCAATTTTGCGCCCCTTAAAAACAGTGGTTTCCAAATTAGCTAACGTAATATCACTATCCGCCAAAAACTCCCCGACATTCAAAAATGAATGCTTCCAATCACCCGCCTTCACGATCTTTCTGCCAACCTCGCGAGAAAGCATAATATCGCCTACAGCCTTCATCGTTACCGGTTTATACACCTTTATACTGGGAATTTCATCAATTCCGAATACTTTTACCACATTGCTCAAATCAATCACTTTAGGTTTATCCGTCGGATTTTCGCCAACAATCATCTCTCCTCTAAGAAAATCAAATACACTGGTAAGATTCCATTGGCTCTGCTGCAATTGAATAATCGATAAGAGTGCTATTAAAAAGATCAGCTTGAATTTTATCTTCATACAAATAGTGTGATTTACAAATCTTATAATTATAGCATAATATAACTACAAAACAAACCGAACTATCGATCATCTCACTTTCATGTATCAAATGGGGTGAGTGATGGGTTTCGAACCCACGACCTCTTGGGCCACAACCAAGTGCTCTAACCAACTGAGCTACACCCACCACAATTTTTTTAGCTACATGATTCTAGCCCAAAAAATTAATCCGAGCAACTTAAAACAAAATAAAGTTGCCTTAACCCTTAATTTACCGTATATTATCACGCGAAATATACTATATATAAGTCTTCTATTTCCATTGCAACATCCTGTTTTGCCTTCATCGCAAGAGAAAGGCAAAATCTAAGTTGTAAGTTAAAGAATAAAAGATGATAACCCAAAGGATTTATGAATGAAAAAATGCTCCGCGAAATGATGGAGAATGCTGTCCATTTCGGACACAGAAGCCAAAAATGGAACCCAAAAATGAAGAAATTCATTTTCACTAAACGTGATGGCGTTCATGTTTTTGATCTTAATAAAACAGCAGCCAATCTTGAGCAAGGTCTCAAGGTCATTACTGACTCTGTAAAAGAAGGAAAAAAAGTCTTGCTAGTCGGCACAAAACCTCAAGTAGGTAATTTGGTGGCTGAAACTGCAAAAAAATGCAAAATGCCTTATGTAATTAGCAGATGGATTCCGGGATTGCTCACAAATTTCTCAACCATTAAAACAAGAATCAAGTATTTGCTCGACCTTAAAAACAAAGAAGAAAGCGGAGAACTCGAAAAATATACAAAGAAAGAAGCCGGCAAGTTCAAAAAAGAAATGGAAAAATTAGAAAACTCATTAGGCGGTGTACTTGAACTGAAAGACAAACCTGATGTGCTTTTTGTGCTCAGTGCAAAACGTGATATGATCGCAATTAAAGAGGCAAACAGGTTAAATATGCCAATTATTGCTATCTGCGATTCCGATTCCGATCCAAATACCGTTACTTATCCAATTCCCGGTAACGATGACTCAATCAAATCTATAAAGTATTTCTTAGATAGAGTATCTGATGCAATAGAGTCCTCAAAAACAAAAAAATAAATTATTTATTAACAAAAAAAAATTATGGCAGAAGAAATAAACACGCAACCTGCCGAGCAAACACCGGAAACTGATAATAACGAAATAAAGCCCACTGCAGAAGCCGCTACTCAAACTCAAGCTGATCAGCAGGAAAGAAATTTAGCCGGACTGGGATATATCCCTCTACTTGCGTTTATCAGCATCACTCTCAAACCCGACAGTAAATATTGCACATTTCACGGCAATCAAGGAATCGCTGTAACAATTCTTTGGTTCATCGTTATCTTTTGGCTAATGCTTGCCGGTTTATTCGATGGCACTCTAATCGGAAATCTTATTGCAATCACAGGCAGCTTGGTATTTTTAGCACTTTTCGCATTAAATATCATTTCTCTTTACAAAGGTTATAAAGGAGAGATGTGGGAGATACCGGTTATAGGGCCAATATCTCAAAAAATGAATTTCGGCAAAAAAATTCAAGAAGCAACCGGGGTAGAAAGTCAGGCCCCTAAAAGTGTGGAAGAAACAGAAAAAACAAACGAAGAAGCTGAAATAACTGAAGAGGAAGATAAAACTACTGAGGAAACTGAAGATATCTCTCCTGAACCATCAGCCGAAATAACACCTGAAGAGGTCGTCACAGTTGAAAAAGGTGAAGAAGTAAAACCAGAAGAAGAGACCACTTCCACTCCCACAGAAGCACTGACTGAACCTACAGAAGGAGTAAAACCTGAAGAAACCGATTCCACTCCTGCAGAAACACCCATTGAACCTACGGAAGAAGAAAAACCGGCTGAAGAATCCAATACAGAAACTCCGCCCGTTATCTCTACCGAAGAACCTCCAAAAGAGGAAAAATAAATCACAACATATACTTAATTCTATAAAAAAATGGAAATTACCGCAAATCAGATTAAAGAGCTGAGACAGATTACCGGTGTCTCAATGCAAGCATGTAAAAATGCCCTTGCTGAAGCAGATGGCAACATCGAAAAAGCAGTTGAAAATCTGAGAAAACGAGGAGAAGCTAAAGCCACTGAAAAATCATCACGGACTACTAATCAAGGTGTTGTAGAAAGCTATATTCATAGCAATAAAAAAATAGGAGCAATGGTAGAAGTGCTTTGTGAAACGGACTTCGTTGCTCGCAATGAAGATTACGTTGCCTTTGCCAAAGACGTTGCAATGCATATCACAGCTATGAATCCCGCAGTTCTTTCACCTGAAGAAATCTCTGAAGAATTGATTGCCAAAGAAAAAGAAATCTGGAAGGAACTCCTTAAAAACGAAGGAAAACCTGAAAATATTTGGGATAACATAATTGCCGGTAAAGAGAAAAAATTCCGAGAAGAATCAGCTCTTTTAAAGCAAAAATTTGTAAAAGATCCGGACATCACAATTGAAAAATTACTTCTTGATTTAACAAATAAACTTGGTGAAAACATCAAGATCAGCAAATTCGCCCGCTTTGAAATATAAAAAGACGACATTTAGCAATATAGACGATGCTATTGCCGATTTAAAAGCCGGCAAAATAATTATTGTCTGCGATGACGAAGATAGAGAAAACGAGGGAGACTTAGTCATGCTTGCCGATAAAGTCACACCTGAGGCCATAAATTTTATGGCTAAAATGGGTCGTGGCTTAATTTGCATTACTATAGGCGAACAAACAGCCAATCAATTAAAACTAAAAACTCCGGAGCCAACCAAGTCGCATGGTAACCCAAGCTGCAATTTTACAAATTCAATCGATGTTATAAATGGAAACACAACAGGTATTTCCGCTTTTGATAGAGCAAATACCATTAAAAAAATAATCAATCCAAAAAGTAAAAGCACCGATTTTGTAACTCCCGGGCACATATTCCCTATTTTGGCCAAAGAAGGTGGAGTTTTGGTAAGAGCAGGTCACACCGAGGCAGCAACTGATTTAGCCATACTCTCAAAATCAAACCCCGCCGGCGTAATCTGCGAAATAATGAGAGAGGATGGTCAAATGGCCAGGCTTCCCGATTTAATGTCATTTGCAAAAAAACACTCTCTAAAAATAATCACCATTGAAGAATTAATCAAATACAGAGCCTCAAAAGAAAATTTAATAAAAAAAATCGCCTCTGCCAATCTGCCAACAAAATATGCCGACTTCAAAATTCATATTTATCAAAATAAACTCGATCAACGAGAGCATGTAGCACTAACTCTGGGCAAAATCAGCGATAAAAAAAGCATACTCACCAGAGTACATTCAGAATGCCTGACAGGAGATATCTTTTCCTCACTACGCTGCGATTGCCAGGATCAATTAAATAAATCAATGGAACTCATCGCGAAAGAAAAAACAGGAATCATTGTTTATATGAGACAAGAAGGTCGAGGTATCGGTCTTGCCAATAAGATCAAAGCCTATGAATTGCAAGAAAAAGGCTACGACACTGTTCAAGCGAATGAACTACTGGGATTCAGCGCCGACTTACGCAACTATGGCATTGGTGCTCAAATATTGCGCGATCTTGGAGCAAAAAAAATTAAACTCCTTACCAATAATCCTAAAAAAGTAATTGGCTTAAGCGGATATGGTCTCGAAATAAACGAAACTATTTCAATAGAAACTAATCCAAATTCCAAAAATCTGAATTATCTCAAGACCAAAAAGCAAAAAATGGGCCATAAACTTAATTTAGTATAAATGCAGGACGAAATATTTATAAAAAAATGCCTTCAAATAGCGAAAAAAGGTAAAAATAAAGTAGCTCCCAATCCTTTGGTCGGGGCCTTAATAGTGCGAGAAGGTAAAATTATTTCTGAAGGATATCATCACAAATGCGGAGATAATCACGCCGAAGTCGAGGCCATTAAAAATGCATCCAAAAATGACTTAATCGGTAGCACGCTCTATTGCAATCTGGAGCCATGCAATCATCAAGGCAAAACACCTCCCTGCACAAAAACAATAATTGAGTCAGGTATAAAAAAGGTCATAATTGGACAAAAAGATCCAAATCCTCTTGTATTCGGAAAAGGCATAGCGCAGCTAAAAAAAAATGGAATATCTGTTAAATGCGGAGTACTTGAACCCCAATGCAATTTTTTAAATCGACATTTTATAGAATCGACAATCGCAAAAAAACCCTATATTCACCTTAAATTAGCCGCCAGCCTTGACGGCAAAATCGCCTTGGCAAACGGTCAATCAAAATGGATAACCAACGAGGCAGCAAGGCGATATTCGCGCAAAAAACGCGAAAATTTTCAATCCATATTAGTCGGAATCAATACAATCCTGAGCGACAATCCCAATCTCGGCATTTCAAAAAACTCCAAAAACGACCCAATACGCATAATTTTTGACCCACACTTTAAAATTCCGATAAATTCACAGGTTTTCAGAGACAATAAATTCATCATAGTGACTCTAAAAAAACACATCACTATAATAAAACAAAAGCAAATCCTTCAAAAAAAAGGGCAAATCCTAAAAATGCAAGACTTCAATCTCAAAAAAATTCTCAAAAAAATATTCAATCTCGGCATAAACTCAATCTTGGTTGAGGGAGGAGCAAGAACAGCAAATGAATTTCTCACACACAATCTGGTCAATGAAATCGATTATTACATATCCCCCATTTTTTTAGGAGAAAAAGGAATTAACGCTTTTAATCTCCCGCAAATCAGCACAATAAAAAAAGCAAAATATCTCAAACAAGTCAAAATAAAACATTTCGGCGATAACATCCTGATATCCGGCTTACTCTAGCCCCCTCAAGCAAGATACAAAATTAAGACCTCCACCAAATCGATTTTACCATACGGAATATGGCTTTTCGCCCTGAATCATGCTAAAATACTTAGATATAGTTATATCTAATCAATGATTAAATCAGTAGCCGGCAAAATTCTCAACATCTTACCTCATGAATGGTCGCGCGTATCTGTAGCTTGGCTAATAAGCATTTTTGCAAGAATCGGATACATCAGCGGCTGGACAGTCATTACAGCTCTATTTGTCTACCAAATGGGCATCACAAAATTACCATTTCTCTTCATCTCATACGCATTTTTTACAATTCTGGGCACATTAATCTTCTCATTATTCACCCATCGACTCAGCAAAGAATTAAATATCATCATCCCAATCATCCTTGGCAGCACCATGCTATTTATCGCAAATTATTTTGCACTTAAAGACACTCTGATATTTTTCACGGTTGTCATCGCCGGCGCCGCAATTTTCTTCGCTCAATTAAACATTCAAATATCAATTTTCACCGAAGACCTATTTTCACCCCTCGAAAGCCAGCGCACCTTCCCAATAATCGAATCCGCTGAAACCATAGGCGGTATTATTGGAGGTTTATTGGTTGTAATTCTGGTAAGCATCATCCCTCCCCACGAAATACTATATATCTGGATAATTATTCTATCCGCAATCATACCGATTATCTTAATTTTCAACTCCGGCAAACAAAAAGTACCAGTTTTTGAGTATAATGAAGCACCGAAACAAAGCGCCATTACCAAGGTTTTTGAAGGATTAAAGGAGATAAAAAAGACCTCATTTTTAAAAGGACTGTTTATAGTAGTTATGCTTCATTGGATATTTGTAGCAATGCTGGAATTCCAATACACCAAATCCCTGGATCAAGAAATATTAAATCAGCCGGAGCAAACCATAGTCTTACACAACGATTCTCAAACAATTCAAACCAATGTATTTTCAATAAACAAGACGGTAAGCACTCATACCGCCAAAGCTCACGTTTCAACCCCAAAAATGGCCTATGCCGAAAAACTAACGGAAGGATTGGGTAAATTACACATCCTTTTCAGTTTAAGTGCCTTAGTCATTCAATTATTCGCCGCAAGCAGAATTATAAAAAATCTGGGCATCATCGGAAGCCTGCTACTTCACCCATTGGTCGCCTTTCTAAATACAATTGGTCTCACATTAAGATTCGGTTTGATCACAACAATAATCGCCAAGACGGGTTATGAAATCACAGGTGTAATCCACAAAAATGCCTATCATAGTTCTTATTATGCCTTGCCCCATGAAAAGAGAGCTCAAACGAAAGAGTTTTTGGAAGGAGTAGGCAAACCTATAGGTGCAATTATCGGTACCACCGTTCTTATTATTCTTGAAGGAATTTATACGGGCCATTATCTAACTCTATCAATAAACATAATGATGCTCTTTATCATTACTCTAATGCTAGTAGCGCTATTTACCATTCAAGCTAAATACACCTTCATCTCAAAAAAACAATTACTAAGAACCGGAGAACATCCAAGCAAATTTCAAGCAATAGAAATATTGAGTCAAAAAGGACACAAAAAAGGAGGAGAAATACTAATTAACATCCTTCACGATCCCAAAGAATCCGTGCGTATAAAAATAAAAACACTCGAGGCTCTAGGCCGCATCAGAGACAAAAACACCATCCCGGATATAATCGAAACTCTAGAATCAGAAAAAGAACCAATTAAACTCGCAGCTCTCGAAGCTCTCTCCAAGTTCAAAAACCTCCAAAAACACTTCTTCAGCCAAGCATTCTCAAGATACAGAATAATCAACACATTAAAACAATTATTCATCAAACAAAAATCAGCAGATATAAAAATAGCCACAATCAAATTACTGGCAAGACTAAACGAAACCGAGCTCGTCCCCTTCCTACTTGAAATCCTTGAAAAAACCACAGACAAAGTAAGAGCGAGTTGTATTGATGCCATGCAAGAATTCGACGACGTGTACTCAGCATACTACCTAAGGCCATACTTAAACGATGCCAGCCCCGAAGTCAAAATCGCAACATGCGCACTCATGTGGAATTACAAAAAATTCAGACCCAAAGTCAAAAAAATAATCGAAAAATTAAAGGAGAGCAAAGACGAACACGATCAAGCAATCGCCATCAGAATAATCGGCGAAATAGAATACAAAAAATACTTCAACTATTTAAGAGAAATGTTCGAATCAAAAAGCAATACCCTAAAAAATGCAGCCACTCTAGCAATGGCTAGCATCTCAGACCATGAAGGCTACAATAGAATCATCGAAGGAAAATTAAAAGATAAAATATCGTACAAAAATTTCGAAAAATTCCTCAAAAAACTGCCACCCAAAATCAGAGAACGAACAAACGAAGAATTCAAAAAAGCCATCTGCAAAAAAATCGACGACATTCACACCAAATATTCAAAACAAACACTTGATAAACTGGATAGAGAAGTCCTCAAAGAATTAAAAGACTACTACGAAATCAGCGGCGAATACGACGAAACATATCGCATCGAAAACATCCTAAACGCAAAATAATGCATTTCATCTCAAAAACAATAAGCCGAAAAATAATCTTTGCCTCAAGTATCGCAGTTGCCGTATTGCTTGCAATAAGCGCAATTCTCTATCTTCTTGACCCCGTAGAAATCAAAATTTACATTCTGGCAATTCTCGCAGCAGCGCTAATTATTATAACATCAGCCATTAGCATCGTGACTCTCGCCGGCCCTCTCTACAAAATTACGCGCGAAATGAAAGCCATGATGATCGGCAAAACTTACAAAAAAATTATTAGCACAAGAATTGATGAGTTAGGAGTTATATCCAATTTTTTCAACGAAATATCCTCAAGTTTAGAAAAAGCGACAGCTGAAATAAAAGAAAGGAGAAGGCTGGCAAACGAACTAAACACAGCCGCACAAATCCAAAACGACTTATTACCAAAAGAGAAACCAAAAATACCGGGCCTCGACATAACAGCTAAAACCAGAGCAGCAGCCGAAATCGGTGGAGACAGCTACGACTTCATCACCCAAAAAAACAACTCAATCATTTACCTTGGCGATGTAACGGGCCACGGTATACCTGCAGGACTAGTGATGATGATGGCCAACACATTAGTGCATTCATTCGCATCTTTCGAATTACCGGCAAACGAAATTTTAATCAAAACCAACAAAGAGCTCAAACCAAGAATCAAAAAAGCCATGTTCATGACAATGGTTTTACTCAGCTGGAATCACAAAACAAAATCGATGATATTCAGCGGAGCAGGCCACGAATACTTAATTATCTATCGCGCTAAAACCGGAGAAGCCGAAAAAATACCTTCAGGAGGAATCGCACTCGGAATGATACCCGACAACACCGCACTCACAAAAAACAACGATCTCAAACTGGATATTGGAGACGTCATAGTACTTTATTCAGACGGACTAACAGAAGGCCGAAGCGCAGCGGGAGAAATGTACACCGAAGCCAAAGTAATCGAAAATCTGCTAGAAGTTGCCAAAGACAAAAACTCCGATGAAATACTAAGCCACATAGC
>JAHJTR010000148.1 GCA_018829865.1 Patescibacteria group bacterium
AGAGTTTATTTGTTTGTTTGATTGCTGTGTGGGGTTATGCTGGCTCCAAAAAGGCGCTTCCTTTGGTCGCTGTTTTTGGGTTGTTTGCTTGGCTGTGGTTGTTTTGTGCGTTTAATCAAAGAAGGAACTTTTAGAAATCACTTTAACATTTGTGCTAAAGCGTTTTTTTAGATAATTTTTTTGAGGTAATAACTATGATAACAATTAATACTTCGGCCTACCCCTCTGAATAAACTGCTTCAGCTTCTCAATATCAATATACTTATCCGCCACGTTGATCAGCTCTTTGGCTATGTGGCCTTTTTGTGAGATTACCCAGATTTCTTTTCCGTGTGATCTGATGAGCTCTAGTGCTCTTACGAAATCGCTGTCTCCTGAGATTAGGATTAGTCTGTCGTAGTGATCGACTGTGTTAATCATGTCTACGACTATTTCGATATCCAGATTGGCTTTTTTGACTATGTCTTCTTCTCTTGGGCCTGTTCGGATGATTTTTAGGGCTTTTTGGCGGACTGTGTAGCCTGCCATTGTTAGGTCGTCTAAAAAGTCGGTCTCTTTTTTATCGTCCAGGTTGATTCCTGTGTAATAAAACATGTTGTAAATGTCGTAGGTCTTGTTTAGATACTCCGCAAACCTTTTAAAACTTATGTTGAAGTTTAGTGATTTTTCGATATAGAAGAGGTTTGATCCGTCTATAAATACTGCTGTTTTCTTTTTCATTTTCATTTGTTATTTTTAAATGTCTTATAAGTATACTATAAAAATGGCTTAAAGTTAAGGGGGTTGTAGGATGAATGCTTAATTTAGGATGATTTTTTCTCAGTTGGAGCGGAGTTGTACTCCGCTTCGTAACGTTTTCATTAATTGGATGTTCTGGCTTAATTGCCGGCAAGGCGGCTCTAAAAGTATTAAAATCCCCGGGGAAAAAGTATAAAATAAATTTTTTATGGGGATAGCTGCATAAAAAAAAGGCCTTCAATCGAAGACCTTTTTTACAGTTTGATATTTTTTGATTTGCAAAGCGCTTTAGCTCTTTTTTTCAGCCCATCCTTTCCAGCTGGTTAGCAGGTTGGTGGCGATGAATATTGAAGAATATGTTCCGACGATTGTTCCGAAGATTAAGGCTAATACAAAGTATTTTACGGATTCTCCTCCTAAGAAATACATTGCGGTTAGCGGCAATAGAGTCGAGATGGAAGTGTTGATTGATCTTGCCAGCGTTTGATTGAGTGATTTGTTGACGATTTGATCGAATGATTCTTCGGCTTTTTGTCGTTTGAGGTTTTCTCGGATTCGGTCGAATACCACAATGGTGTCATTTACCGAGTATCCCAATATGGTCAGCATTGCCGTTATAAACAGCGAATCGACTTCAATAGGTAAGAAGTGCGATACAACGATATATAGTCCTGTAACGATAGCTAAATCATGTAAAACGGCGATTATTGTTGTTATTCCGAATCGCCATGGGTTAACTGATTTTGGAATATGTCTGAAGGCGAATGCGACGTAGAGAACAATCATTACAGCGGCTATAAATAGGGCTTTAGTTGCCTTTTCTTTAATGGTTTTTCCGATTACCGGTCCTATTGTTGAAAATCTTACTTCTTCAACCTTGCCGAATTTTGTTGCCAGATTTGATAATAGCAGTTGATGATTTTCTTCGCTGATGTGTTTTATCCTGATAATGAAACTTTCGTCTTCATGTGATTTAACTACATTTGCTGCTCCGAAATCAGCTTGCTCTGTTGCTATACTGATTGAAGTTGTGGGGGATAATGATGCCGAATCAGCCGGTTTTATCTCATTTGTTGTTGCCGTAGCGGGTTTTTCGTTTTTGCCATTAATGTCCTTTTCGGTTTGGGTGATTATTTGTGCTATTTCTTCATTAGTGGCTTCTTTTTCGAATTTCAAGTTAAGTAGTGTTCCTCCTGTGAAATCTCTTCCAATATTAACTCCCCAAACTGAAGCAACAATGAAAGTACTGATAATCATTATAATTGAGATGCTGTACCAGGCTTTTCTGTTTCCTACAAAATCAAATCCTTTCTTTTCTTTCTTTTCTCCAATGCAGAAAAGGAATTTGTTTTTGCTTAATTTTGAACCGACGAAAGATTGAAGCAATGTTTTTGTAATTGTGATTGCGCTGAACATTGAGATAAGTACTCCCATTGCCAAGTTGAAGGCGAATCCTTTGATTAGTGATGATCCG
>JAHJTR010000149.1 GCA_018829865.1 Patescibacteria group bacterium
GCGAGGGAGCGGAGTAAAGTTGGAGCAGGATTGTATCCTGGTTCTGTTAAAGAATTGGAGCCCGATGCAATCGCGCTCCGGCAGAAGTCCGATGTAATCGCGCTCGATCAGAATGAAGTTAGTGCCAAAATCCCCGGGGAAAAGTATGTTCAGAAAAATGCGGAGGCGCAGTCGCGAGAGGAAAAACAGTTGGAGCGGAGTTGCACTCCGCTTCTAAATGTTAAAGTTGGAGCAAGATTGCATCAAAAAGTTGGAGCAGGATTGCATCCTGGTTCTTTTAGGGAATTGGAGTCCGATACAATCGCGCTATATCAGAACGAAGTTATTGCTAAAATCCCCGGGGAAAATGTTGGATTACAAAATTATATGATGGAGCGGAGTTCTAAAATCCCCGGGGAAAAAGTGCTGAATAGAATTTCTCGGTATATTTCTGTTTACAGGAAACGAGAGGTTGGTGAGAGATGCAGTTATCCCGGTTGCCCGCGTCCCGCAGATGTTATTCATCATCATGATCGTTTTTCGGAGCACCATAGTCATGAAAATCTCAAACCTCTCTGCAAACAACATCATGAATTTGCTCATAATGGGGTTTCTGAGGTGATGCGGTCTGTTGATTATAAATACAGAAAGCATAGGCGGGTGGCGTTGCTTTGCTGAAATGAACATATTTCGACTTACGAACATCTGTTTATGAATTCACCTGAGCTAATGTAATTGCGCTGTATAAATAAGCCTTTTTCTGTGGTTTGGGGAGTGAAAATATGCTATAATATAAAGATCATTATTTTTTGCATATGGTTACATTGCCGAACAAAAATACTCGTGATGATAATGGCAAAAAGCGCAAGCTTAAGTCTATTAAACGTGATGATTCTGCTCTGCAGGATGATCAAGATGGCTTAAATCCGCAGGATGATTTGGGTACTCCTGATGATACAGGGGCAGATGAAAATGTTGATTTGAACGATATGGGGGAGAGCGATTTGTCGAATGATGAGCAAAAGCAAGAGGAAAAACCGAAGAAAAAGCGACGTAGGCGGAGAAAAAAGAAGAAAAAGCCTGTTGATAGTGATGAAAGTATTGAGGAAGTTGAGGATGAATTGCAGGATGACTTTATGGCGGATGAAGATTTTTCTGAAATGCAGGATAATTTTGGAGATGACGTGACTGATGAAAGTGAGGAGCCTTTGAAGCCGAAAAAGAAAAAAAGGAATAAGAAGAAGAAAAAAAAGGTTGTTGAAGAAACTGAGGAAGATGTTTTTGATGAATTTGGCGATGAAGCTATAGATGAAACTGAGGTTGAGCCAGAGGAGCAAGAAATTAAACCAAAAAAGAAAAAAAGGAATAAGAAGAAGAAAAAAAAGGTTGTTGAAGAAACTGAGGAAGATGTTTTTGATGAATTTGGCGATGAAGCTATAGATGAAACTGAGGTTGAGCCGGAGGAGGAGGAAATTAAACCAAAAAAGAAAAAGAGACGAAGAAAGAAAAAAAAGAAGGTTGATATAATTGAAGAACCTGTTTTAGATGAAAGCGATCAGTTTACTGATGAAGATGTTTTAAATGATGAAGATACCGGTATAATTGATGAAGAAAATGAAACTGATGAAATGACACAAACATCTGATCAAAAAAAGGGTGATTCTGTTTGGGATAAGTATGATGGTACCGGTTCTCAAGTACCTGAAGCGGAAACCAAAACGCCTGCGGATACTCCTAAAACCGAGGAAGCGGATGTTCCTGATTGGCTTAAAGGTGTGCCCGAGCAACAGTGGGATGAACCGGTAATCGGTGATGATTTTTTGAAGGATAAAGCCAATGATGATGTGTCTACAGGTGAATTTGATGAGCAGCCTTACGAAGGGATTCATAATAATGAGGATGAGCAGAAAACCGAGCAGCAGCCTGAAGTGATGCATGGTGAAATTACCGATGCCGAGGGTAACGAAATAATTGATGAGCAGCCTCACGCTTTAGAGGATGATAGGGGTAAAAAGACTTATTTTTTGGATAAGCTGAATGAATTGTTGGCGCAAGCGGGCATTTCGATTAAGGGTTTGATAATTTGGATTGTTGTGATCGTCATGCTGGTTTTTGGTGTTTATTATGTAATTGGTCATATTGGTGATTGGTTTGGAGGAGGATCAACCGGGCCAACTCCTATAGCTACAGCTCCAAGTAAAATTCCGGTTAGTAAAATTCCCGTTGTTGATGGAACTATTCAATCAGGGCTAACTGAAGGCGAAAAATTGGGTTATTGGATTCCCGGAGAAAAATTGGTTTTGCCTGAGGTTAAAGTGCCTGCCCAGGTGCCAGATGTGACAGGGACGACTGAAACAGCGGCAATTGGCGAGGGATCTCTGCAAAATTTGGGGCAAGGATTTCAACAGCAAATACTCACACTTCGAGAAATGCAAAATGCTTTTGAGACGGATATTTATGAGATGATGGATAAGGTTCAAGATAGGCATGCGGTGCTCACGAATCACATTAATTTGATGAAATTGCTTGAGGCAAAATCGAAAGCTAATATTCAGGAACTGGCTGATCAAATTGCTTTGCTTAAGACAAATTTTGAGAATGTTACTGCGCAGAAGCAGTCCTATGAAAATCAGTTTTTTGCCGATTTAAAAACGCTTAATCCTCTGGCTTCTGAGGAAAAGTTGTCCAAATTTATTGAGCTTTCAAAAATGCAGGTTGAGCTCAAGGCTAATTATAATTCCAGAGTTAAGATTCAGACTTATCATCGATTGCTTTTAGAGAATCTTGAGAAGCGGAGGAAGGATTATGAGCTTAATAAAGAGCCTTTGGTTAAAGGTGTGAAGGTTATTGATGTTATTGGGTCTGATATTAATTTGATTTTGCAGGAGGCGGAGTAGGGGGGTGTTCTAGGTATGCGATATCTGGATAGTTCTTGCTTGACATTTACTGTTTTTAACTTATAATGCCATCCTTATATTGTTTGTTTATTAAATAATAATGGAGGAACTTAATTTTGTTGAATTAGAAGGTTTGGCACTTGATGGCATTGATTTCCAAGAGGCTGTTGTTGCTCAGGCTGAGGAATTATTGGCTGATACTGAGCGGCTTGATAAGATGGGAGTTCAAATTGCCGATGTTGAACGAGTGAGAATGTTTACGAATTTTTTGTATAAAATATTTGCCAGGGATGCGAGTGATGGATTGGATGAATTCAGATTTAGGATTAATCAGCTTAGGGCATTAAAAGATTTTATGGATTTTTTGAGAAATGCGGGTGAAGGGAATAATATGGGATATTTCAGGCAGCCGACGGGGGCCGGGAAGACTATATTGATGGGGTCACTGCTTAGATTGCTTGATGATAAAAGTTTAATATTGGTGCCGAACTTGGTTTTGCTTGATCAAACAAAGAGATCACTTATTAATCATTTTGGATATAGTGAAGATGATATAGGAATTGTGGGAGGTGGAAGCACTGAAGAAGATAGAAAGATAACAATTTGTACATATCAGAGTTTGGGGAAGATTGAGAATAATGGATTTAAAGTTGTGCTTTGCGATGAAGTTCATCGTGCACTTGGAAAAATGACTCAGGAGCGATTAGGCGAAATAGCTTTTGATGCGGATGATGAAGATGCTGATGGTATTGATGAAAATACGGAAAGAATGGTAGGTGAAGTGATTGATAGGAAAAGATTTGCAGCAGCGGTAGTGCTTGGGTTTACAGCAACACCTAAATTGAGAAATAAGGTGGTTGGTGATTATTTGGGTAAAGAAATATCATCGTCTACTTTTAGAGAGTTGATTGAAGCTGGATTTTTAAAGAGAATAGAACTTTTGCATACGAAAGGGAATGTATATGAGGAGGATATGGGAGGTCGAACGTATTTGTCACCGGAGGAAGAGGAAGTGATTAATGAGAGAGAACATGCATATGAAAAATTACATGCTTTATATATGAGGCTTAGAGAAGAGAAGCAAGGCTTAAAAACTGCGGTGTATTGTCCAACAATTGAGGGTGCTAGGAAATATAAAGCTATTGCAAAGGCTGATGGACTTAGGGTCGCCATATATACATCGAAGGATAAAGATATGGAGATTAATGAGATTGAGGAGGGATTAAGAACCGGTGAGATAGATATGGTTATTAATGTGGGAAAATTGGAAGAAGGATGGGATTTTGTTGACTTAAATTGTGTGATATTAGCTAGAGCATCGCTTAGTCCTAGGAAAATATTGCAGCCTATGGGGAGAGGGATGAGAAGAGTAGAGGGAGGAGATGAGGTTTTGTATTTGTTGGAGACGAATTGGCAGTTGATGAATAAAAGTGATTCCAGATATGGGGAAGGGGGGGAGGAAGAACAAACAACTGAGGAAGGCGTAGAAGAGCAGGAAATTAGGCCAAGAGAGGAGAAGGAGAATGGGGTAAAAGTGGGTGGTGTGAAGCCATTGACGGTGGCAGAGTCACTTCTTTTAGAAGGGGATTTGGAAGGGGTTGTTAGTATATATGGAGGTGGCAGTGTTGAGATTGTGGATCGAAATGAGTTATGGAAGGAAAGGATTATAGAATTGGTAAAGGCAAAGGTTGAAGGAGAGACTGATGAAGAGAAGGCTTTGGTTTGGATAGGAATGACACTAGTAGAAAAGAATGCATTTGGAATTGGGATTGGTAGGAAAAAAATGAAACTTGGAGCGATTGCTGGTGCGTTAGGGGAAGCAGGTCTTAATCCTACAAATAATTTTGCTGATTTTAAGAGATTAGGAATTGTGTTATTTGGAGAAAATATTATTGAAAAAGCTATTGAGTTATATAAAGAAAGGATTATAGAAGC
>JAHJTR010000150.1 GCA_018829865.1 Patescibacteria group bacterium
ACTCTGTTTGAGGTTGATGAGCGGTATAAAGATAAGGTTATGTCGAGCTTTAAAGGAGCTAATGTGAATGGTATCAATGTTGATATTACCTGCGAAGAAACCGGGGTTGAGTCTACTCGGATGTCGGGTGGTAGAGGTGCGGGGCGTAGTGGGCCTAGAAATAGTGGGCCTGGAGGGCGAGGCCGATTTAGTCATCGAGGTGCTTCGGGCGAGGCGCGTCGTCATTCTCATCCTCCCAAAAATAATGATAGAGGGCGAGGGCGAAAACGTTATTAGTATTGTTAAACTATATAAAGCCGGCTAATATTCCCGGGATTTAATTTTTACAAAATGGAAATTTTTAATGTAGCGATTGTGGCACATGTGGATCATGGGAAGACTACTTTGGTGGATGCGCTTTTGAAAGCCAGTGATAATTTTGATGCGCATAAGGGCTTGGCTGAGCGGGCGATGGATAGTAATGATCAGGAGAAGGAACGCGGAATTACGATTTATGCGAAGAATGCGGCGATTACTCATAAGGGGAAGAAACTTAATATTGTGGATACTCCGGGGCATGCGGATTTTGGGTCTGAGGTTGAGCGGGTGCTGCGTACTGTGGATGCGGTGATTTTGGTTGTGGATGCTTTTGAGGGGCCGATGCCTCAGACTAAGTTTGTTTTGCGGAAATCGCTTGAGCTTGGGCATAAGGTTTTGGTTGTGATTAATAAAATCGATAAACCGATGGCGCGCCCTGATGAAGTTGTTGATTTAACTTTTGATCTTTTTTCTAGTTTGGGTGCTACTGATGAGCAGCTGGATTTTCCTTATATGTATGCGATTGCTAAGCAAGGTATCGCTATCCGGGATTTAAATGATGAGCATAAAGATATTACTCCGCTTATTGATTTTATTTTTGAGAATGTTAAGCCGGCGGAAAGTAATACGCAGGCGGCTTTTAGAATGCAGCCGACTACTCTTAAATATGATAATTTTTTGGGGAGGATTGCGATCGGGAGAGTTTATGAAGGAGTTTTGAAGCCAAATGAATCGGTAACGGTTATTAAAGCCGATGGAACGAAATATGCGGGGCGAGCGACGAAGGTTTTTGCTTTCGAAGGGATGGAGAAATATGAGGTAGCGGAGGCGCAGGCAGGGGATATGATTGCGATTGCCGGTTTGCCTGAGATTTATGTGGGAGAAACGATAACTAACGATGCCAATGCAGAGGCTTTGCCGGTGATTAAAATTGATCCGCCGTCTTTGGCGATTGAATTTATGGTTAATGATTCTCCATTTGCAGGGCGCGAGGGCACTTTTGTGACCAGTAGGCATTTGAAAGATCGATTGAGTAAAGAGATAGAGACGAATGTTGGTTTGAAAATTAAACCAGTTGAGGGGAGCGATGCTATTAAGGTTTTTGGGCGAGGTGAAATGCATATTGCGGTTTTGATTGAGACGATGCGACGTGAAGGTTTTGAATTGCAGGTTTCTCAGCCGGAGGTGATTATGCAGGAGATTGATGGCGTAAAGCAGGAGCCAATTGAGGTTGCTGTGATAAATGTGCCTGATGAGATGAGTGGGCTTGTAATTGAAGCGATGGGACGAAGGAAAGGCATTATGCTAAATATGAAGTCGGATAATGGTAATACTCTTTTGGAATTTGAAGTTCCCACTCGTGGTCTTTTAGGTTTTAGGAGTGTTTTCTTGCTTTTGACCAGAGGTGAGGGTACTTTTTATCATTCATTTGATCATTATGCTCCTCATGTTGGGAAAATTGAGAAACGAACGGTTGGTTCGATGATTTGTGGTGAGACGGGTTCTACAATGGCTTATTCACTTTGGAAACTTCAAGAGAGGGGCCCACTTTTCGTTAAGCCGGCCACCGAGGTTTATGAAGGTATGGTTATCGGCGAACACAATCAGGGGACTGATTTGGTTGTTAATCCTCTTAAGAATAAGAAACTTACGAATGTGCGTGCTTCGGGTACCGATGAGGCTTTGAATTTGACTCCGATTATGCCAATGACGCTTGAGAAGGCGATTGAATATATTAAGGAGGATGAATACGCTGAAATTACGCCAACGCAGGTTAGGCTGAGGAAGAAGTATTTGAATGAGAATGATAGGAAGAGGCATAGGTAGGTATTTGTATATATTATTTATCAACGATGTCCTTTAGTGGCCAAAAGCGTCTACCGCCTTTTGGAAGGAGTTTATTGATGAGGGCTTTTGTTTTGGCTTTGTCATACATGTAGAGTTTTTCAAATACGGATATGATTTTGTTGTCTATGTGAACCCATTTATTGCTGTTTGAATCACCAAATATACCTTCGATGAAGAATTTATTTAAGATAATTAGTGTTTGATCAGGGTTGGATTCTGCAAATTCAGGTAATCTGTCTAAAAGTCCGTTGTCCCTGTCGATTTTACCTTTAGATTTTGTTAGCGTTTCCGCTATCATCTCTGCAAGCCACTTATAATCGTCGAATATATCAACTTTATCATTAATCCAAAAACCAAACTCAGAATAAACATCTTTATCTAAATCATCTCTCGTTAGTAATAATTCCCAAAAATCTTGAAGCTTTTCTAGTTTGATATTATTCTTTTTAAACCAT
>JAHJTR010000151.1 GCA_018829865.1 Patescibacteria group bacterium
TGTGCCGGGGGGGAGGCCGCCGGTTAGGGGTGATGTTGGTTTTGTATCGTCGTTCATTTTATTTTTAGGTTATTTTGTATTTTTTAATCGCTTAGATGAATAAATAATGAATTTGGGGATTTTAGTGTTTTGTCTGCGTGGGTTTTTCCAATGGTTTTGTTTATTTTTTCAATTATTATGTTTAAGTCTTTAGTATCTCTTGGTGTTTTAAAATCTTTCACCAATATTTGTTTATTAGCTGGCGTTGTTTTATTGATTATAGAATTAATATTGCTGTTAGACAATTTTTTATTAATTGATCGATATTTTTTTATTAGCAGATGGAGGATATTTCCTCTCATGCATGCGGTAAATATTCTAGTTTTATTAGTGTCGAATTTTAGTGTTTTGGCTATTTTTTGTAGTCGGTTTTCAAGTCTTTTTGCTTTCGCTTCCGGTGTTGATCCGCTAAGTTTCTTTAGAAATGAAACCAATCCTGGGTCTAGGGCTCCATCCAATGATATTCCCATTTGTTCAAACCAGTTGATAAACTTTCTTAATGCCAGTCTTGCTTCCGGGAATTTTTTACAGATACCGGTGGCGACTAGGCAAATCATTTTGTATTTTTTGGGAATGGGTGGGTGTTTTGAGAAGTAACCGTTGATTGCGTAATTTGCTATATCTACTGTATCGGCACCTTTGAGGTCGTCGAGGGCTTTTATTAGGTTTTTTGGGGGGAGGGTGTTTAGTTTGAGGTAAGATGTGTGTAGTTCTTGAAGTTTTATCAGATCTAGAGATGTGGGGTTAATATTATTTTTAAGGTTGGTAAGGATTGTGGTAAGGGGTGCTAATTTAACACTATTTTCTTTTTTAAGTTTATATAGAAGATTTCGGTGTATTCTAAAGCATATTTCATGAAGTTTTTTGTAATCATTTCTGAGAGCTAGTTGTTCGGGTGAAATTGGTTTTGGTGGTACTTTGTATTTGATGATTATATCATGGGCTTCTTTGGCGGTTGTGGCGGCTTTGATGGCGTCGAGGGCTTTTATTAGGTGTTGTAGGGGGAGGGTGGCTAGCTTGTCGAAAGTTTTGTGTAGCAATTGAAGGTTTTTTAGATCTAGCGATGTGGGGTTAGTGTTATTTTCAGGGCTGGTTAGTATTGAAAAAAGAGGTGCTAATTTAGTTTTATTTGTAGCGAGTTTTATTTGAAGCTTGTTGTATTCTAAAGTGCATG
Source organism: Patescibacteria group bacterium (assembly GCA_018829865.1). Taxonomy (GTDB): domain Bacteria; phylum Patescibacteriota; class Gracilibacteria; order UBA1369; family JAHJTR01; genus JAHJTR01. Next base: position 1,214 of record JAHJTR010000151.1, read on the forward strand.
AGGTGTGGATTTTTTTGTATTTTTTTGTTCGAGTTTTTTGTTCAGTACGGGTTGTTAATATTTGCGGTGCTCTTTTTTGTGGTTTTCCGTTTATTTTTGGTGGATTTTTTTTTATGTATTTATTGATTCTGTTGTAAATTTCATCGAGTGTGTTTTCTGTTTTACTTGCTTTGAGTGCTCCTATTAGGTGGTTTTTTGTCTTGATTGTAGCTAGACTTGTGTAGATTGAATGGAGTTTTTTTAAATCTAATAATTCATTTTTGGTGGGGTTTGTTTTATCTGAAATATCTATGTTATCTAATAATGGGTTAATGTTTTTGATGTCGCCTTGATTAATTTTAAAATTTGTTTTTATAGTCCATGCTATTTTTTCGCATTTTTTTGAGAGTGCTTTGTAGTTTATGGTTCGTTTAAGAGCTTCTGTTTGTTTATGAGTTTTTACTTTCTCTTTTTTTCTTTTTGATTGGTGTTGATTAGTGGTAACGTTTATTAAAGTCTCTTTTTTTGGAATTGGTGAATTTGGTGTTTTCTTTTGTTGCTTTCTCATCGTCTCCCCCAGATTTCCAAAGAATGATCCGTCCATATATTTTATATTATTAGTAATTTAGATTAACCCCACATACAAATCGTTTACCGTAATAGTTTCCGGATCTCATATTTGAGATTTGGATACCTCTGCCTTTTTTGTTTCTTTCGTGGTGTAATATTTTTATTGTGTTGTCGCTTGGTTCTTTGTAAACAAGTGCAACGTGGCTCATTCCTCTCCCGTATGTTGAAAAGAATACCAGGCTTAATCTACGAAGATTGGCGGGTTTTTTGACCAGTTTGCCGCCGTTTTTTTTGTTCATTGCTGCAGCGAATAGTGTTCGGCAACCCATTATTGGGGGATTTGTAACTCCGAGTAATTTACTTATGTAGTATGCGCATTTTTTCCATCCCAGAGGTATTCCAATTTTGGTATGTTCATTTTCTATGTTTGGTCTTTTGAATTTTGGCGCATTGTGCATATATTCATGGCTTTGGATTATTTCTCTTGGCGTTACGCCTTGATCAATAATGTTTTTTGCAGTGGCTAAACCATTTTTGTCTTTGATAATTTTCTTGCCGCTGAATTTTTCGTAATATTTACACAAATTGCCATGATGGTGGCTATTTATTTTATTTTCGGCTTTGCTATATGTATTGGTGGGAGCGTAATAATGAGAAAAGTAGTAGATAAATCCTTCTGTTGGTATTCCTCCTTTAAAGGCTTTGCATTTTGATTTCCTTTCGTAACGTTTAATACCTTTTTGCATGTGTCTTAAGGCCATCATTAATTGAGGTTTGAATCCGAGGCCGGAGACACTTTTGACACCAAATTCATTCCCGGGTTTGGCATTTTCTATCCTTCTTAATGCCAGTACAAAACTTGCGGGTATGCCGACGCTTTTGGCTGCTTTTACAATATCTGTTGCTTGTTTTACGAGTTCTATTCTTGTAGTTGGCATTTGTTCGGGATATTTGGAGTAACTGAAAAGTAATTCGTGGACGGCTTTGTTTATTTCCGTATTTGTTGGTTTCATTCCTTCAGTCATTTTTGTCTCTTCTTTTTTACTTAGTGTTTTTAGAGCTGTGAATTTGTATCGATCCAATGCTTCGATATATCTGCCTGATTGTTCGTCAAAAAATGCGCCTTTTGGGGAATTGGCAGCTCTTTTGCCGATTCTTGTGTTTCCCCAGGCGTCGGTGACTTTTATTCTCCTTACTGCGACGGGCAGTATTTGTGCGAATCCTACTCGCTCAAGTGCGTATCTGTTTCCTTTGAAATTAACTTCGTATTGTTTGTTTTTGACTATCTTTTCGGGCGCATTTGTGAATACTTTTAGTAAAGTACCTTCAAATTTATCTTCGAGTGAGAGGAGTGTGCCTAGATTTATGCCGGCGATAAACTTTTTTAAGAGATGGATTTTTAGTTTATCCTTAGCTATAAAGTAATCGGGTTTTAAATCTCTGAGTTCTTTTAGGTCCTCTTCATATTTTTCGCTTAGTTTCCTGTATTTGGCAAGATTGCCTTTTGCACTTATATCGATCGCTGAAAGATCGTGCTTTAGGTTGTTTAGTGCTTTTTGGGTTTTTTGGGCAAGGCGTTTTTCTTCTTTACTTAATATTTCTGTAGCTTGTTTTTTTGATAATGGTTTATCAGGAACCATCACTTCATCAATGCCTTCTCTAATTTGTTTTGCGGTTAATGCGGCCGGTTTTGATTTGCTTTTTTCCCCCATAAAATTAGATTATGAATACATCACCTTCTTTTAATTCAAGTCTTTCTTTTGTGACCCTGAGGTGATGAATTAGATTTTTTATTTGATATGTCGGTTTTTTTTCATATTCCCATAATGTGACTATTTCTCTGATGTCTGATAGCAGGTTTTGGGCGGCGAATTCTACTCTTGTTTGGCTTTCGGGTGACAATTTTTCGACCAGTTTTTCATTGTAGAGGCTGCTTACCGAGTAGAGATTGATTGTTTCGGCTTGTACCTTGGCTATGATTTCTTGTAAAAAGCCCTCATCGTCACTGTTGAAGCCTTCGGGGTCGATGGGTGGGGTGTTGATCTTTTTTTGCAGCTCGGGATTTATTTCCGCTTCGTGCATTTTTGAGTTGTAAAGTTGGTTTTGGTCGTTCATATTTTTTATTTTTATCGTGTAATTATAACACTTTATTAGTGATTATGCCAGTATTTTAATGTGAAATCCAGTTTTGCCTGATCTTGCCTATTTTTTTGTTTAAATGTTAAATTAGTCAGGAGATTAATAAATTCCATGAATAAAAAAGAAGCAAAAATTCAGATAGAAAAGCTTAAAAGTGAGATACTTAAGCGTAATTATGAGTATTTTGTTTTGGATAAAAGCGCGGTATCTGAGGCTGTGCGTGATTCGCTGAAAAAAAAACTTATTGAATTGGAGACACAATTTCCGGAATTTATAGCTGCTGATTCTCCGACGCAGCGGGTTGGGAGTGCTTTGTCTAAGCGGTTTGCTAAGATTAAGCATTTGACGGCTAAAATGAGTTTGGCTGATGCTTTCAGTATTGATGAGTTGTCTGAATGGAGAGATCGGCTACTTCGAATTATTCCCGGAGGGAAATTTGAATATGTGGCTGAACTTAAAATTGATGGTTTGAATGTTACTTTGTGGTACGAGAAAGGGATTTTAGTAAAAGCTATAACTCGAGGGAATGGCACTTTTGGTGAGGATGTTACTCATACCGTTAAAACTATTGAATCTATCCCTCTAAAACTTAATGAACCTGTTGATTTAGAGGTTTCGGGGGAGATTTATTTGTCCAAAAAAAGCTTCGAAAATATTAATTCTTGGCAAAGCAAATTGGGGAAGGAGCTTTTTGCGAATCCGAGAAATGCGGCGGCGGGGACGGTTAGGCAATTGGATCCGGGGGTTGCTGCGAAACGGAAGCTTTGTGCTTTTTTTTATTCGATGGGGAAGAATAATTTGAGTTTGAAATTGAGTAATCAGGCGGAATTTTTGAAGGCGATGAAGGATTTGGGGCTTAAGGTTAACGATTATAGTGAGCGGCTTAAGTCGATTGAGGATATTGCGCTTTTTTGTGAGAAATGGGCTAAGAAAAGGGAGAAATTGCCTTATGAGATTGATGGGATTGTTTTTAAGGTTAATGATTGGGCGCAGCAGAAGAAACTGGGGTATACGGCTAAGGCTCCGAGATATGCGATTGCTTATAAGTTTGCGGCTGAGCAGGCGGTGACGAAAATTGAGGATATTGTCGTGCAGGTTGGGCGAACGGGGGCGATAACTCCTGTTGCGCATCTGACTGCGGTGAAAGTTGCGGGGAGTACGGTTGCTAGGGCTACGCTGCATAATGAGGATGAGATTTTGCGGAAGGATGTGCGAATTGGGGATAGTGTGATTATTCAAAAGGCGGGGGATATTATTCCTGAAGTTGTTGAGGTTTTGAAGGATTTGCGTGTTGGGACGGAGAAGAAATTTGTGTTTCCGAAGAAATGTCCTATTTGTGGGGGGGAGATTAATAAGGCTGAGGGTGAGGTGGTGAGTCGATGTTTGAATAAGGACTGTTATGCGCAGCAGCTTGAGCGATTGATTCATTTTGCTTCGAGGAAGGGGCTGGATATTGAGGGGCTGGCGGTTAAAATTATTAAGTTGCTTTATGACGAGGGATTGGTGAAAAGTCCGGCTGATATTTTTAGCCTTAAATATGAGGATTTGTTGGGGCTGCCGATGTTTAAAGAGAAGAAAGCCGGCAATATTATTGGAGCAATTGCTAAATCTCGGGTGATACCGCTTGAGAAATTTTTGTTTGCACTTGGGATAAGGCATTTGGGTGAGGGCGCGAGTCGGGATTTTGCGAAATATTTGGCTCGGATTGTTGGCGAGAAATGTGAGGAGGTTGTTTTGGAGATTGAGCGGCCTGATGATTCGCAAATATCTATTTTTGAGACTGAGGCTGCTCACAGAGCCAAGGGATACAGGATAAATGATGTGCTGCTTGTTATTGAAAAAATGAATTTGGAGGATTTGGGTGAATTGCAGGGGTTTGGTGATAAAATTGCGGATTCGGTGCTTGAGTGGTTTAAGGATGAGGCTAATTTGAAGTTGCTAGCGGATTTGGATGCGCAAAAAGTTTTGCTTGTTTTGCCGGAAATATCTCAAAAGGCGCAGGTGTTTGAAGGGAAGGTGTTTGTGTTGACTGGTTCGCTCAATGATATGACCAGGGATGAGGCTAAAAAAGAGATTATTGATCGGGGAGGGAAGGTGAGTTCTTCGGTTAGTGCTAAAACCGATTGTTTGCTTGCAGGCGAGAATAGTGGGAGCAAATATGATAAAGCGAAAAAACTCGGGGTGGAGATTATAGATGAGGCGGGGTTTAGAGGGATTTTGAAGTAGATTTTTACTCCAGTGTTTTTTTGATTTGCTGTTTTAGGTTGTCTGTGAGTTTTATGCCGAATGGTACTTTGATTCTTTGAATTGTCTGATCTTTTTTTATGTGGATTTCTACGGGATTGTCCCCTTGGTTTTTTGTGAGTAGTTCTTTGAGTTCGCTTAGTGTTGATGCGTCGTTGCTGTTTTTTAAATTGATAATGAAGGTTTTTGCAGGAGGTTTTGTCGGCTCTGCCTGTTTTTTGCTGTCTTCCGTTGTGTTTACATCTGATTGTAATTCGATTTCCAGGTTTTTTGTTACTATTATTTCGTTTGGATCATAGATGCCGGCTTGTTTTGCATTTTCAATAATTCTGTCGTATGAAACTTTTTTTGCACTTTGGCAGACGAATTGTGGATTGCCTGATCTGAGTTCCATTTTACCGTCCAATATTACTATGCTGCTCTCTGTTAGTTCTTTGCCGATTTGGGTGTAGGTTCTTGGAAAAACTATCACGTCAACTTTTGCGGTCGGGTCTTCTAAAATGAAACTTGCCATTTGAGCTCCCGCCCTTGTAGAAATATGCTTTATGCTGGCAATTATGCCGGTAATTTTTAGATTGGTTTTTAAATCCTTAGCGGTGAGGGAGATTAACGGTTTTGCTTTTTTGGCAAGATATTTTGTGAGACCTTGCAAGGGATGAGCTGAAACGTACATTCCGAGATAGATTTTTTCCCACTTGAGTTTTTGAATTGTAGAGGCTGGTCTGGCTTTTTTGAGTTTTAGAATGCTTTCTGGTTCTTCAAGTGTGCCGAAAATATCTGTTTGTTGGTCGTTTTTGTCTTTTTGAATGTTTTTTGCGTAGTCGGTAATGATTTGGATGTTTTCCACTATTTTGTTTCTCTCATCAAAATCATCCATGCTGCCGCAAAAAGCTAGGGCTTCAATAGTTTTTTTGTTGATGAGTTTTTGTGGAACTCTTGTTGCCATGTCTTCAATATTTTTGAATTTGCCTCCTTCATCTCTAACCCTGATTATTTCTCGAACCGTGTTTTCGCCCACGCCTTTAACACCTGTTAAGCCGAAGCGGATTGTTGTGTCGTTAACTACCGTAAAATGAGCCAGTGATTCATTCACCGATGGTGGGAGAATTTTGATTCCCATTTCTTTGCATTCGGCGATTTCAATTATTACTCTATCTGTATTATCGGCATCAGCTGTGAGTAGAGCCGCCATGAATTCGGCGGGGTATCTGGCTTTCAAATATGCTGTTTGAAAGGCGATTAGCGCATAACAAGCAGCGTGTGATTTATTGAATCCATAGCCGGCAAATGGTTCGATGACATCTTCAAACATTTTTGTCGTTAGTTTTTTGTCATGACCTTTGGCTATTGCTCCTTCAATGAATTTGGTTCGTTGCGATACCAGTTCCGAGGCGATTTTTTTACCTATTGCTCTTCTTAAAATATCGGCTTCTCCCAGCGTGAATCCTGCGAATTTCTGGGCGATTTGGAGAATTTGTTCTTGGTAGACGGCGATGCCGTATGTCTCCTTTAATATTCCTTCTAAACTTTCATGAATATATTTTACTTTTTTTAGGCCGTGTTTGCCTTTGATGTAGTCGGGAATCCAATCCATTGGGCCCGGGCGATAAAGTGAAACCATGGCTATAATATCTTCGAAGCAGGTTGGTTTTAATTGTTTTAAATATCGTTTCATTCCGGGGGATTCAAGCTGAAAAACACCTGTTGTCATTCCTTTTTGGAGTAGCTTAAAAGACTTTTTATCATGCATGTCGATTTTTTTGAGGTCGATTGTTACTTTCTTTGTGCGCTTGATTATATTGATTGTGGTTTCGATGATTGTGAGGTTTTTGAGTCCTAAGAAATCCATTTTTAATAGTCCGATTTTTTCGACCGGTTTTTGGGAATATTGAGTGATAATTGCGGTGTCTTGGCCTGATGCTTTTTGCAATGGTACGAAATCAGTTAGGTCGCTGGGCGAAATTACAACTGCGCAAGCATGAACAGATGAATGGCGTACACAACCCTCAAGTTTTAGAGCGGTGTCGAGTATTTTTTTTGATGCTTCATTTGTGTTGTAGAGTTTTTTGAGTTCCAATTCGGTGTCCAGCGCTTCTTGCAGTTTTGTGCCCGGTCTTGAAGGGATTGCTTTTGCCACTTGGTCTACTTCGGAATAGGCATATCCGAGTGCTCGGCCTGAATCTCTAACCGCAGCTCTGGCCGCCATTGTTCCGAATGTGATGATTTGAGCTACTCTATCCCTGCCGTATTTTTCTTGTACATAAGTTAAGACTTCATCTCTTTTATTATCTGCGAAATCGATATCAATATCGGGCATGCTCACTCTCTCGGGATTGAGGAATCTTTCGAAAAGCAGATTGTATTTTAATGGGTCGAGGTCGGTTATTTCCAGACAGTAGGCGATTATTGAGCCTGCTGCCGATCCTCTGCCCGGGCCGACTATGATGTCTTGTTCTTTGGCGTATTTTACAAAATCATGCACTATTAAAAAGTATGACGAAAATCCCATTTTATTAATTATATCCAATTCGTACTCCAGTCTGTCGGTTGTTATTTTGTCGGGTTTTTTGCCGTATCGTTTGTGCATGCCTTCGATACAGAGTTTTTTGAGATATTTTTTTGGTTCCTCTTTTTTAGGAGTTGGAAACCTTGGGAGCAAGTCGTTATCGAGCGGTATTTCCAAATTGCACATCTCGGCGATTTTTAACGTGTTATCACAGGCTTCTTCATGTTCTTTAAAAGCTTTTCTCATTTGCTCAGGTGATTTTAAGGAGAAATCATCACCGTATCTCATTCTATTATCATCATGTACATTTTTGCCTGTTTGGATGCAAATCAAGACGTCGTGAGCTTCTATATCGGTTTTGTCTACATAGTGGCAATCATTGGTGGCTACAAGTGGAATTTTTGTATCTGCCGCAAGCTCATACATTTTTTTATTAACTTTGGCTTGATCGTCTAATTTAGGATGATGTTGAACTTCGAGATAAAAATTATCTTTGCCGAGTATTTTTTGATAATTGAGAGCGATTTTTTTTGCTTCTGTTAAATCTCCTTCATTCATTAAAATACTGGCTGCCACTTCACCATTCATACAGGCACTTGTCGCTATCAGCCCTTCCTTATGTAGGTTTAATAATTCGTAATCAATTTTCGGTCTATAATAAAATCCTTCAAGGCTGGCTTTTGTGCCCAGCTTTAAGAGATTTTGATATCCCTGAAGATTTTTGGCCAGTAATATTAGATGATGAGCTTTATTTTCCGGAGTTTTGTCGGTTCTCTCTCCTTTACAAATATACATTTCACAACCAATAATTGGCTTAATCCTATGCTGCAGGCATTTCTGATAAAATTCTACCGCTCCATATAAAACGCCATGATCTGTAATAGCTATGGCCGGGGCTTTGTGATCATTTTTTGCCTTGATAATATAATCTTCAGGCTTACCTAAGCCATCTAAAAGACTGTAATGTGTGTGCAGATGTAGATGGACGAATGACATATTTTTAGCCTAAAATTCTTGTGTATCAATACTAATGCAGATAGGGTGATTTTGAAAATGAAAATTTTAGATTTTAATATTTGGGGGAATTGAGTTAAATTTATTTATGACATTAATTGTTTAA
>JAHJTR010000152.1 GCA_018829865.1 Patescibacteria group bacterium
ATTTTAGTCGACAAAATCAATCGAAATAGAAAAGAAGAAGGTATGGAGATTGAAGCCGCTATCATGGAAGCCGGCAAAACGAGATTACAACCCATCATTCTCACCACAATAACCACTATCACAGGTTTATTGCCTATCACTATCAAAGAAGCCGGCTGGGCACCGATGGGCTACTCAATCATTTTCGGTCTCCTCTTCTCAACTTTACTTTCACTAATTGTAGTACCCCTCCTTTATCAAAAATTCGCCAAAAAAGAACTTGATACAAACGGCAAACATTATAAATTAGATGAAGATAGAGAACATCAGGGAATTACAAAGGAATATGAAAAAACTGTTCAAAGTCAAACAACCGCATCAATCAAGGAGGCAACTCATCAATAAATTTAAATCACCTAACTTGTAATACTAATATTTCCAAATCGTTTAACAACCCTGAATTAAGTTAAAAAAACTTGTTTTTAAAAACTTTTTCAGTAAAATTTACTCAAACATTTAATAATTTAAAAAATCTATGGAGAATCAAAACTCAAAAGCACTTATCGCTCTAATGCTGGTATTAATACTTAGTCTGGGCGCGTGCTCTCTATCCATCAATCTCAATAAAAACGGTGAAAAGGACTCTACAGAAATGAAAGATGTTACCGATACCAAAGATAGTGAAACAAAAGACAGCGACACAAAAGACGCTGATACAATATCAGCAAATGATGACAGCAAAACAGACGAAACAGAAGATGCTGTCTCAAAAAATCCTACAGATGACTCAAAAGACGCTGACTCAAAAAGCTCCGGACTTAGAGTTTATGAAGGAGAAGAATTACCCTTCGGATTCAGATACAACGAAGGCTGGACTGTTTTAACGGACAACAACAATGCCGACGGACCAAAAATGGTTAATGACGAAGAAGCAATAACGTTGGAAGAAGACAAATCAGTCCCGTCTGAGAGCGGCGACATTGTAAAAATTGACGTTAACGACGCTGAAAGCCTGGAAATGGCAAAAGAAGAATTCTTCAAAGAAATTGACGAAGAAAATACCAGTGAAGGAAAACTTGAATCAATAGGTGGTAAATCTGTTGAAGTTTTCACTCTCGACCAACCAACAGGAGACAGCGAATACATCTACTTTGTAGAACACGAAGGAAAAACAATCACCATTCAAGGTGAAGACAAAGCAAAACTTGAAAGCATTATCGAATCAATTGAGTAATTCACAAACAATTCAATAAAGCGCAAAACGTGAATAATAGCTCACGAAATGCATGCACATTTAATAAATCATAATATTTCAATTCAAAAACTATGAACATATCAAAAAAAACACTTATCGCTTTGACCCTTGTAATGGTAATTAGTCTCAGTGCTTGCTCAATAGACATCAACATGGGTAAAGACAAAGAAGCAGAACAGAATACAGAAGACATTAAATCAGAGCCGGCAAAAGACATCAAATCAGAAAACACTCCTGCCCCGAAAGACATGGATCCAAACGAAGAAACCATGGAAACAAAAACGGAAAATGCCCAAGATCTAGCAGGAATAACCAAAGCAATGGCCACAAAATATGAAGAAAAAGAAGAAAATATCACTATCACAATTGAAGACAACGATCACATGTATGCCCGAGGAACAGTTATCTTCAAAGATGCAGTAAGCGGTGCTTGGTGGCTTGCTTTTAAAGCGGATAAAGAATGGGAAATAGTAGCTGACGGCAACGGAGCAATGATGTGCGATGACGTTGAGTTCAACGAATTCCCTGTAGCAATGGTTGAAACCTGTACAAATGATGAAGGTGAAGAAGTTTCAAGGAGATAATAAAAAAAATCTGACAAAAATCAGCATTACATTAGCAAAAAGGGCTTTAAACAAGGCCCTTTTTGTATACAAACATCAAACGTTGGAGATAAACGTTGAAGCAGAACTACAGCCCTGGTCCCTAAATGAAAACCACCTGCAATAGAGCAGGTGGTTTCTATCTTGCCCGCTACGCGGGCTGCCAAGGTATCTTTAACTGTATCTGATTGTGCTTCTCTTGATGTTTTACATAGTTCCTTACTTTCCACTCATCCAATCCTATCG
>JAHJTR010000153.1 GCA_018829865.1 Patescibacteria group bacterium
CAAAGAGCTACATTTCTTTGTCAATTCATCCAGTTTACCACTCTCAGACATATCCGCTTCAACATAAGCAAACATGTTTGTGGGGAAATAAGATCTCCGATTCTCTTTTTTAGAGGAGGTAAATAACGAGCAGCCCCCCATCACAATCAGTCCAATCAAAAAAGAGAATAAAACAATTCTTTTTGTATTTATTTTCATAATTGTCCATTTATATTGTAAAATCATTAATAGTATTGTAGGCGGATAACTTGGATGTTTCAAATTCATCTGGGCCAATGATAAATATAACATTGATAGAAGAGAAGTATTATTGTATAATAATAAGATAAATTATTAAAAACTATGTTTAACGGGCTAGATAAAGCAATCAACACTATTGAGGAAAGGGGTGATATGAAAAAGTTCGATCCCGCCAAGAATATTTTGCATAGAAAAATTAAGCATTTGTTAAGGCAGAAGGAATCAAAACGCAATTGGGAAGAATTGGGTATTTGCTATTATTACAGCTTAAGAATCCAGCTTAAATCGCATTTACACGAAGAAACTGATGAGAATATTGAGACCTACGACAATATGATCAACGCATTCAAAATGCACGAATCATATTTAAAAGGTCAGCTTAAGGATCTCCCTAATAAATCCGAAGAATACGCTCAAAAAAAAGGTGAACTCAAATCATTTTATAAGAGGATTACGCGCTTCTATTACGCCCTTGAGACCATTTATTATAAAAAGAATTTTACTGAAGGAGAAAAAAAGGTTTATGGAGAAAAAATGTATCTCCAAGAAAAAGACTTTTGGCTCAACAAAAAATACACCAGATGGGTGGAATTTGCTTTCTTAAAGCTAACAAACGATTACGGGCGCAGCTTTGTACGTTGGGGTATCAGCGGTATGTTCTTAGCCATTTCATTCGCCCTGCTTTACTATTATCTGGATGGACATCTTGTATATAACGTAAATGGTGAATTAATGGAAAGTCACAACTTCGTTGATTACATTTACTTTTCCATAGTTACATTCACCACATTAGGGTACGGAGACATTGTGCCCTATACCCCTATAGCCAAGATTCTTGCTGCTATAGAGGTATTTTTCGGTTACATAATGCTTGGTATGTTCATCAACTTGATTCAGAGAAGGCTCTAAAACACTGTTTTTGGTCAAAGTTCCGATCATCCTATTTAAGGGCATTGCCACTTATTGACTTTTATTTTTTTTTTTAATGGGACCTTAGATCCGGTTATGGATGGCTAGGCGGTCGTTTATTAAAGTAAGTCAATTTTGTTATTAATTTTTTGATTACATTTCTTAAGCAAGATAATTCTTTTGACCCAGTGTTTTTAAGGAACTTCTCGCGAAAACTTGTATTTCTTTTTTTCTAGTTTTCAGGCCATTGTATCCAATAAAGACTCAGAGTCAAATTATTACCCTAGACAGGTACTGAGGATTGATTTTATAAACATGTTTATATTTTGCCTCTAAAGGTTTATGTATAAACAAAAAACAGCAATCTGACTAATCAAAAAAATATCAAAAATTTTGACTAATCAAAACATAGACAAGTCCCCTATTTTTATTGTGTAGACATGTATTCGAAAGTTAACACTTTATGTCTATTTCTAAACAAAAAATAGAGTGTTGATTAATCAAAAAAGCCCCTCAATTAAATCCGACTAATCAACCCTGGTAAAACCGCCACAGCAACCAGAAAATCGGCTGAAGTAGCAAAAATGTAAATAAGATCACCGCAAATACTATTCTATTGGTTCTTTCAATTTTTAACTCTTCATTTTTATTCTCCATTATCTCGATTAGCTCCCGCTTCTCTTCATCGAACTTCTTGCTCTGTATAAGCAGCTTTTGTTGCTCTCGCTTGTACTCAAATTGAGGCACAGAGTTCTTCACTTGAGATTCCAATTGTCCAACTTTATAGTTTGCACCCTCCAATTTCTTTTGCTTTTCCTTTAATTCATCCTTCGCTTCCTCGTACAAAGCCTTATAAATGCTTTCTGCATAAGAGAAAACACTATTTTGACTAGTCAAACTTTTAGATGAATTATTGAAGTAGACACCATTGTCTACCTCTGCCTCTTGCGAGTAGACACTAGTGTCTACTCGCAACGAATTTTCAGCTTCATTAACCCCTTTTTCAATATGTACACTCTTGTCTACTTCTCTGTCTACATAGACACCTCTGTCTACATCAATTCCGCTCATTTGTGTTACCTTTTTGTCTACTACCTGTGAATTTTCAGCTTCATTAAGCCCTTTTTTAATATGTACACTCTTGTCTACTTCTCTGTCTACATAGACACCCCTGTCTACTTCTCTGTCTACTTCCTCCCCCTCATTTCTCATCGACTCTCTTTGTTCGGCCGCAAGATCAGCATTTAGCCTATCTCTTACATACTTTATCTTATTAACTTCATTCTCAAGTAAAAACACCTTATTCCCGATCTTTGAGGCTGAAAGGCGATTTGATCTAACATATCTATCCACAGTCCTTGGGGTTAACCCCAATATTTTTGCAGCAGACTTTCTATCAATCATTCTATCTTTTTGATCTGAAGTAGACATTTTTTTTCAAGTAGACATACAAGTAGACATACATGTCTACATTGTACCACCATTTTTTAAAAAATTAAAAATCACGATTATTAGTTGCAGAAATACCAATAATCAAGATATCAATCAGAGCGTTAAAAAATGTGATTTCAGCATCACAAAACCGGCGCAAGTATATTTTATAAAGCAGTAATAAAATCACCACGCTATTGATTTTTTCAATCATTAAAGTAAGTTATTGCTGGAAGCAAATATTATAAAAAACAAAATTGAAAAAGGGGATTAGCAAAAGTCTTATTGTTGGAATTTCGATTGCAGTGATTTTGCCATCAACAATGTCATTAGCCGCAGATTATTCTCAGTATGACATTATTGATAAAGACAAAGTAAATAAGAAAGTATCAATAACCGGCTTATCAGCAGGGGAGCAGTTCGGCACAAAAATCATCTCAGCTGATTTTAACAATGATGGAAAAATCGATATCGCCGCAAGTTCACCATTCTACTCATCAAAAACCAATGATTGGCAAGGAAAGGTTACAATTTTTTGGGGCGGCAACTACGAATCCTCAAACAAAACCGTTATTTACGGTGAAAGCGAAGGGGACCAGTTTGGCACAGCTTTATCAAGCGCTGATCTAAATAATGACGGCATCTCTGACATAGTAATAGGCGCATACCAAGCGGATTTTAATAACATCAATCTGGCCGGTAAAATTTATGTTTTTTGGGGAGAAGATAAATTTCAATCCCATCCTAATAAATATGCCTCAGAAGCTCCAATTATCTATCGAGGAGAGCAAGAAAATGAAAGATTGGGCTTGGCACTAGCCTCTGGCGACATCAACGGCGACAATATTGATGATTTATTAATTAGCGCCCCCGGCAGCCTGCAAAGTAAGGCAAAGGTCTACGGGGTCTTTGGCAAGAATGATTATCCCAAAAATCACATTTACGATATTCAAAAAGACGCCGGTTTGGTTATTTTGGGAGAAGGCAAGGAACTCTTCGGCGCAAGCCTAGCAATAGGGGATTTAGACAACGATAAAATAGGGGACATTGCTATCGGAGCATATATCGCCGATGACGGCAAGAAAAAACAATCAGGCAAAGTATACCTTATTAAAGGACGCGCCATAGTAGCGGCTCCAAACAAAAGAATCGAATATGACTTAACGGTTTATCCGGAAATCGCCAAAGTCCTAATCGGAAAGCAAAGTAACGAATGGTTTGGCTTCGATTTAAAAATCCACAACGCCAATCAAGATTCCTTCAATGACCTGATTGTTGGCAGCTTCATGTACCTCTACAAAAATAAAACCGGCAAAATATCGGTTTATCAAGGAGAAAGAGATTTTTTTAATCCCGAAAAAACTATTCAAAAAAGCATTCAGATCACAGGCGATAATTCTCAAAATCTCATAGGTTCAAGCATAGCGGTAGGGGATATCAACAAAGATGGTCACGAAGAGCTAATCCTGGGCGCCCCCGGTATTTCACTGGTAGAGAGCTCAGAGCCCGGAATTGTTTATGTAATCCCAGAACTGAATAATTTATCATCTGAAGAATATGTATTGCCAAAAACCCCAAGAAGTCGTCTGATAACAGGGGGTAACAGCGACGATTGGTTTGGAGCCGGACTTGAAGTCTCAGATCTCAATGCGGATGGTATCAAAGATCTGATTATCGGCGCCCCGAATTTCGACAGCAAAAACGGCTACGACGTTGGAAATATCACAATTATTTATGGCGATACCAGCCTAATCATAGACCCCGTATTTATTGAGCAAAACAAGATAATTACCCGAGGCGAAGCCCTAAAAAAGTTATTCGAAGTCCTTAATTTAAAAGAGCGAAATAAAAATTACCTGAATTCATGCAATGACAGTTTGGAGTTTTGCCTTTTCACCTTCGCAATTCAGTCAAGTTTTGACAAGCTTTCAATTCCCGATTTAAATTTATTCCCCGATGTGCCAAAAGAAAGCGAATATTATGAGTACGTCAACATGGCAACCATGCTCAGTATTATTCACGGTTATTTTAAGGAGGATAACAGTCCTTTTCGCCCCGATTATCCACTAAATAGAATACAAGCGCTTAAAATCATATTGGGATCAATTGATGCGGTAGAATGGAAATACAGATTCGAAGTGGAAAAAGAAATAGGGGATATAAGTGCTCAAAAAACATATTTTAATGACATCAATCTATCAGATACAAAAAACGACTGGTGGTATTTTAGATACGCAAATTTTGCCGTAGAAAATGGAATAATACAGCCTGGAGGAGATTTCAAACCCACAGACGAAATATCAGCAGGGGAGTTCGATGAATTGCTAACCAGCGCAAAAAAGTTTCTACAGGAAAAAGAAGAAACTAAAAAGTAGGGGACTCACCTATTTAATAACCTGCACTTCTTCTTCAAGATCAATGCCGTTTTTCTCTTTAATAGTTTTTTTAACATGCTCTGCAACCGCCAAAACATCTTTCTGAGTCGCATTACCCATGTTAACAATAAAATTAGCGTGCATTTCTGACACTTTAGCACCACCAACGGTGAAGCCC
This sequence comes from Patescibacteria group bacterium, assembly GCA_018829865.1. Taxonomy (GTDB): domain Bacteria; phylum Patescibacteriota; class Gracilibacteria; order UBA1369; family JAHJTR01; genus JAHJTR01. Next base: position 5,134 of record JAHJTR010000153.1, read on the forward strand.
TTAAGCCCCGCCTCATCTATCAACTTCCCGGCACTCAAAACAGCATTTTTTGAAACAGTGCAAGAAGCGCCTGAAGGATTTTTAAAAAAACAGCCGCAACTTGATTCAGTAGGTTGATTAATTGTTCTGCTGGCTCTGGCAACTTCATCATTTAAAATGCCAGCATCCCTCTTTAACTTTAGAAAAACTTTGCAAATTATTGGCACATTAGCCATTTTTTTAATCGCACTGGTTCTATATCCGAACGCCAAATCTTCTTTGCGCATATTATAAAAATCATTGGCAATATCAAAAACCTGAACTTTCTCTACAAAATCCCCAATCCATTTCCCAAAAGCCCCGGCATTCCCAAACACCGCACCACCAATAGTCCCCGGTAGCCCCATTAAAGGCTCCAAACAATTAAAACCGGCATCCTTAGCTCGAATTATAGCCACAGCCAAAGGCGCCCCGGCCTCAGCAACCAAAATATCATCCTTAATCTCAATTTTATGCGCATTCATCCGAATAACCAACTCATCAAGCCCTTCATCCGGAAACAAAACATTTGTCCCACCACCAATAACGCGAATCTTTACCCCTTCATTATCCGCAATCTTAGCCAACTCCGGCAAATCCAAAGTCTCCTCAAGCTGAAAAAAATATTTAGCCGGCCCGCCAATCCGATAACTGGAATGTTTCTTTAGCGGTTCATCCATTTTCACTCCTTCAAAATCTTTAAGCATAATTTTTTTATGAATCACTAATCCCCAATATTAAACCATAGTGAGATAGATTAACAATAGCTATTATTTTGTTTTTCATATTGACGATACCCCCTAAATTTTCTATCATCTTCCTGCTCTCTCAAAAATAATCAGCCACCCTAGCTCAGTTGGTAGAGCGATCGCCTTGTAAGCGATTGGTCGTCGGTTCGAGTCCGACGGGTGGCTCCATCTGATTCTAAAACATATTTCAGATACAAGCCCTGCCCCCACGGGCACTTGAGGCAATCACTTTCTTCCTTCGTTCGCTAGAGATTCCACGATGGATAAAGACTTTTTGTTTGATGTGGGAAAAGAGTCCGTCACAGTGATTTGTGGCATTTGTGATATAAACCTTCAAGCTATGGATTGCCTTTTTCTCTGTAAACTGCTAATTCTAACACCTTTATCCCCTTTACTAACCGATGGATGATTCAGATGCATATGCACATCTAAACTCCTATCAAGCGTATCTATGTAATTCATTATTCTGATAATAGTTGGCTTTTTGTAAACCTTAGTTCCATCAAATTTAGTCCAGTGAGCCCGCCTAACATTTGAATTATTTCTATTTTTTAAATACTCCTCCACTTTATCAGTAAAAACTCTTTCAAACTTTGAAGCTACAGGTATTCTGTGTGAATAATCAGGATAATTCATATTACTATCCTTAGCTGTTGTCTCTGTAAACATTAAACGAGGCTCAACTTTAAAATGCTGCTTTATTAAACGTATCAATTCCGCCCCAAAACACTGATTTGTCCCTAACACTAAATTACTCCTAATAAACTTCTCAACTTTTTTTCTATCACTAATCTGACTGAGTGCATTTTTTAAAATCAGATGAATATTACCGATTGAAGTATTTACCTTCCCCCCTTTTTCAGCGCCATGTGCGCTTACATATATTAATAATTTATCATTATTTTGGACTGCCATCTTAATCTGTTGATTAAATTTTTTCACATCTAACTTCTCTTTTTTATTCGCATTAATCTCTTGGTGATAATAATCTGCGAGTTTATTTTCTCCATAAAGTCCTGTAATTGCACGCCTCAGATAGAAATTTTTATTAGGAGTTAGAATATCTGTATCAGAAAGAGAAATTATTCTTATTTTTTGACTACCGATTGGACTCAGAGGATCGATTTTTTCAGCCTCTTTTCTTCTTTTTATAATATTCTTATATGCCTGCTTTACAGTAGTTCTCCCTTTATTGTATTCTCTCGCAGTCATAACTATAATCGATCGGTCATTATACAAATGTAAGTGCTTAAACTTGGTTAATCCTCTTAAAACTTCTGAAATATTCGGCTCACGAAATAGAAATTTCATATTTGTATAAGTGGCAAGTTCTTTCTTATTAAACCCGGAGATGGAAGATGAATTTTTAATATAATTCCATAATTTTAAATACTTATTTAAATCTTGCGTAGTTTGGGGAATATGTGAAGCTAGGTCCTCACTTTGTGTATCTTTGGTCGGAAGTATTGGCAGCATATTAATTAAATCTTTTCCACCGGTTTTACTTATAAATTCAAGGGTAGCATGCATACTAAAACTTTTTTTACTTGCCCTATTGATCCCAAGAAGTGTGCAATATAAATTTGTAAGCTTTAAAAGTTGAAAAAAAGATATTGAATTATAATGTTTAAAAACAGGTTTTAATATACTATCCCTATCGAGAGCACCAATTAACCCAAATATGAATCCTATTGCATTAAAGGCTAAACGATCCGCAAAATATTTATTAATATAATCCTTATACTTCATAATATCCTCTGTAGACCTAATAATAGGCTGGCGAGGCTGAAATTCCGCAAACCGAAAATAATACCTGTCACCCTTTTTAACAAGTTGATAACGCTCTAAAAATGATGGCATACCTGCTTTAATCTTTTTTGGCTTTCTATGAGTTAAATCAACAAAAATCTCGCCTTTACTATTCTTTGAATATTGAATTTTTGAAAGAAATAAACTGGTACATTTATAAGGAATCATTCTATGAAGATTACTATAAATTGGCTTTCCTTCATAATAAAATATCAATTTTTTTCTATCATACTTAATTTTTTTGAGATCAGAATCTCCATTATTAACTCGCTCGACTTTTAGACTCCTGGCACTCATTGCCGTGTTTGCTGCAAAACTCAATTCTGATTCTAATTTCTTTTTATATTTAAAATAGCTAAAAATATTATCACCCTGCTTTAAGCCAAGTACTATTGGTTTTATAGTAACAAAATATGTTTTACTACCATCTTTAATGTTTAGACTTGATATTTTAAGACTAGAGACTCCATTTAAACTGTATTTTCGCTCAAGCTGATTTCTTAAGCTATTAAGCGAGCTTGGTATAATAATATTTCCCCCGCTTAATACACCAATTTTACTTTTTAACCTAGTTAGAATATTAAATTCTATTTTATTGAAGAAATTATTTACTTCTATTAGCTCATTGCATTCCCTTATTTTCGTTAAAACCTTTACCAAAGTTCCTCCAGTTAGAAAGTTAAACTTCACATTTAGCTTAAATATTTAAAAATATAAGCTTTTAGCTTGTGAAAATTTATTTTGGCTAAAATATTGATCGGCTTGTTTGATGTGTTTAATAGATTCTTTTTTTAAGAATTCCTTGGTGAAAAAAGGCAATAATTGCTCTTTTAGTCGTTGTTTTGAATTTGATAGTATTATTCTTCGTCTGTCCAATTTATAGATTTTGGCCATTAGGTCTCTTCTCTCTTTTCCAGTTGTTTTTAGGAAATTATTTCGATAATTTTCTATGGATTGCTTTAAAGAGTGAAGTCCATTATTTGTTGCAGCCAACTTACCAAGAATACGCGTACTTTTAGCTCTTTCATCATTTTTAAGATCGTTCCTGAAATGTTTGGCGCAATATGATTCTGGCATTTTTTTATTTTTATACTCAATATATTATACAATATTTTCGAGTAATTAGCAAACGTTATAAAAGGGGAGCTAAGCAGTTTTGTTTGCAGAAAACACCCATTTCGCTATAATAATCCTGCAAATCTTCCCCCAAGCAATGGGCAGGTACCAGAGTGGTCAAATGGGGCGGACTGTAAATCCGCTGGCTTACGCCTACGAAGGTTCGAATCCCTCCCTGCCCACCACGTCGTCACTTAACCACACTCCAGCCTACGGGTCTTTTTCCGCTGCGCTACAAAAGCCCCTCCGGCTTCCGTGTGTCGCTCCTCTCCCCATGAAATACTGCTCAGCTCTTTAGAATCCTGTTCGCTTGCGCTCACAGCATTCTAAAGGCTTCCGCTCGCATTTAATGGGGCCCCTAGTTTGTTGGGCGAAAGGGGCTTTGGTTGTTTTGTAATGCGAAGAGTTTAAGTGCGGGTCTTTTTCCGCTACGCTGCAAAAGCCCCTCCGGCTTCCGTGTGTCGCTCCTCTCCCCACAAAATACGTTCGCTTCGCTCTCTTCTCATTTTGCGGGGGCCCGGTTTTTTGCTGCGAAATGGCTTTAGTGTTGAGATGTCAAAATTCGCTTCACCAATTTACTCAGGCAAAATAACTACAATAAACCCTGTAGCATCTTTCATAGCCTGCATAAAAACCTGATTGTCATAACTAAAATCCTTCCCCCTCTTTGTGCCAACATCATTCGTGATCAGGCGGTCTTCTGTATACCCGATAACCGTAACCATATGATAAGTCGCATGATGATAATACGGATTCCTAAGTATTTTAGCTGTAGCCGGCGCAATCACCGGTATTCCGGCCGCAATAAATTTCTTAATATCATCCAACTCGGCATTCAAAATCACCCGCACTCTTTCGCCACTAATATTCTTATAATATCCCGTGATCAATTTTTTAACATCCTCATCATAAATATCCCGATGCTCCCCAAAGTTCACTCTTTGCCACGCGATCATTTCCCTAAAAACTCTGTCAGCCTCAGCGCGATCAATTTCACTCACTCCGTTTTGATAGGCGACCACCTGATAAATAGCCGCTTCCTCGCAGCTCTCGTCATGAATTTTCCAACTCTCCTCATTTTCAAAAGGTGCCTGCGTAACAAAAGGAACTTTCAAATAGGCCTTCAAGGGTAAATCGCCAGTAGACTCATATAGTAATTCTCCATGCTGATCAAAATTTTTGTTCACAAGTTGATCGGTAGGAGTTATATCGGTTTCGCGCTTAACAACGTCATTATCCGAGATCTGACTAATCGTATTTTTTTGCTCCAAATTATGTGTATAGGCGGATAGGTATTGCCTCCCTTTATAAAGCGCAAAAACAGCGATTACAAGTATTACGCAAATGCCTACTATTTTGATTAGTCGAAGTCTACTTTTGCTCATCTTTTAAAGGATTATTTGGAGTAAATTTTTTGAACACTCGCGAGAATATTTTATTGGCCTCTTTAAGCTCCTCACATTTGAGTAAATATGCGGCTGCAAAATATACGACTGCTCCAATCGAGATTTGTATAATCACCAAAAGTCTTATCGGTAAATCAACAAATGATAATCCATAAATCGACGCCCCCATCAATGTAACCGCCAAAATCATTTTAAATAAATTAAGCATAAAATCTCCCAAATTAAATGAGCTCAATTTTTTTCGGAGTAACAGAACTAAGAACCCGATTTGCAGCACACTACCTATTGTGAAAAATAAAGAGAAAGCCTTAGGCCCAATCTCGGCCGCATAAAACTGCGCACCTAAAACGGTCGAAAGCATAAGGATAACAGCCCCAAATACCGGAATAATAGTATTCTTATGAGCATAAAAAGCCCGAGCCGTTAAATGCACAGCCCCCTCAAACGGAATCGAGATCGCAAAAAATGCCAGAATGCCGCTTGTCATAATCAAATCATTCTCATCAAACGCCCCACGCATATAAATCAGTTTAACAATAGGTTTCGACAGCAAAAATATCCCCGCAGCTGCCGGCAATGTAAAAAATAATATCTGCCTGAGTGATTTCTGATATTGATGAGCAAAAACTTCACCTCTCCCCGCCGCTGCGTGATCCGCCAGGTAGGGGAATACCGCAGTCGCCAAAGCAATCCCAAAAATACTCACCGGAAAACTCTGTAAATTTCTTGCGTAATAGAAAGCGGCCACGCTGCCGTCAACCATCTCTTTACTATTACCAATCTGATTAATCTTCCAAAGCGCAAACTGCCAACTCATCAGACCCACAGTTTTCGGAATCATCAGTGCCACAATTTTTTTAATCCCCGGATGCCAAAAATTAATATTCCAAGTAAACTTAAAATCCAAAGTCAAAATCTCAACCAGTCTGGTTAATAAATGAAGCCCAATACCAAAAACCGCCCCCCATGCCGCTGCATAAATCCCCATACTCTCCGAAAAAAACACAATACCACCAATAATACCCACATTATAAAAAAGCGGAGCAATCGCATAAGAAACAAACTGCTTATGTGAAATCAAAATATTACCAAGCGTATTACTAATCGCAAACAGCAGAGGTGAAAGCAGCAAAATGCGCGACATCTTTATAATCAGCTCAATTTTATCAGCCGAAGCCTCATTAAAATACCAACCAATAATATCCGGCATAAAAATATAAGCGATAGCTCCCACCACAACCACAACCAGCGACGCAGAAGCCAAAAACGTGCTCGCCAAACTACTAGCCTCATCTTTCTGCTTCTTCGTCAAATACCCCGAAAAAACAGGAATAAAAGCCGCAGTCAGCGCCCCCGCAACAAACAAATTAAAAATCCCATCCGGCACCAAAAAAGCACTATTATAAGCATCCGTACTCATCTGCGCCCCATAATACCCCGCCATCACAATATCCCTCACCATCCCCATCGCATAACTAAGCAGCGAAGCAATTGTTAGAATCAGAGCAGCAAGCCCCGTCGTCTGAGGTCTAAAAATCTTCTTAAGCATATTTATAAAAATTAGATATTCCCAAATTTTCAACCTCTAGAATACTGTATTAAGCCGCTAGAGCACAAGTTGATCGCCACAATAAACCCTGTATAATAAAACCATGCCAAACAAAGAACTCAAAAAAATCGCCATAATTACCAAAAAAAATATCGCTGACAAAGCGGATTATTTAATTGAACTGAATAATTATTTGGAAAAAAAAGGCAAAAAAGTTTTGCTCTGCAATAAATGCGCTCCAATTATCAAAAAGAATGGAGAAGGATTAAGCAAAGAAATCATCTTAAAACAAGCCGACATGGC
>JAHJTR010000154.1 GCA_018829865.1 Patescibacteria group bacterium
AGTTATCATCCTAATACCGTGAAGATGGTTTTGCAGAAAGGTAATCGTAAGATGAAAATTATCGGATCTTCAATTGGTGGAGGAAATATTGTTGTGAGGAAGATTGATGAGTTTGAGGTTGATTTAACCAGCGCAGCCGGCAAATCCTTCTCTATAATGATCTCTCATAATGATGATATTAATGCGCTTTCGCAGGTTATGAATATTTTGGCTGAGAAGAAAATTAATGTTTCGAATATGCAGTCGACAAGGATATTAAAAGGTGGCAAGGTGTTGACTATTATTTCTTTGGATAAGGGATTAACTCTTAAAGAGGTGCTTAGCATGGAGAAAATTAAAGGGATTATTTTTGTGAGATCGCTTAATAAAATTGCATAATAAATTTACTTCCATATGATTATTAACTTCCATACGGGCTCAAAATTATTGAGATTGACGAAGAAACATAAAAAATCGATTTCGGGGATTGTGATTTTGAGGGAGACAAATTATTTGGATGCGAAAGAATCGTGTGTTCTTAATAGAATGCAGAAAAGATGGGAAGTTTCGCAGGCTGCGATCAAATCAGGGCTTAATGGTAAGCATAAATCGGTGGGGGGTATGGTTGGCGGCGAGGCGAGGAAGCTTAATAAATGGCTGAAAAGTAAAAAGCGTTTGATGTCGAAAACAACTTTGAAGGCGGCGACTTATGCGCTGGCTAATACTGAATGTAATGCTTGTATGGGGCGGATTGTTTCGTGCCCTACGGCCGGGGCTTCCGGGGTTTTGCCGGGGATTATGATGGCGGTAAAAGAGGATTTGAAGGTTAAAGATGAGAAAATTTTGGCAGGATATTTTGCGGCTGCAGGTGTTGGAATAATTATAGCTGAAAATGCCACTTTGGCCGGTGCTCAAGGTGGTTGCCAAGCGGAGATCGGGTCTGCGGCGGCGATGGCTGCGGCCGGACTAACTGAGATCAGAGGAGGCACACCGGAGCAGTGTTTGAATGCTGCGGCTTTGGCGCTGAAGAACTTTCTGGGTCTTGCTTGCGATCCCGTTGGGGGGCTTGTGGAAGTGCCTTGTGTGAAGAGGAATGCTTATGGGGTAACGCATGCGATGATGGCTAGTGAAATGTCGCTTGCGGGGATTGAAAGCTTTATACCGTTTGACGAGGTTGTCGAGGCGATGAGTAATATTGGTAAGTTGATTTCACCTAAATTAAGAGAAACCGCTATGGGCGGGCTTGCTGTGACTGATTCAGCTAAGAGGCTTGAGAAGAAGCTTGGGATTTTGAAGGGGGAGGATTAAAGGGATATGGTTCCGTCCTAAATCTTTTTGAGTATTTCTAAGTATTCGTTCTGTGAAACGTCTAAAACCCTGAGATTATTCCTTATGATAAAAACAGGTATATCTTTTATTTTTTGTATCACTACCGGACGTAGGAGGTCGCTTCTCCACCAAATTCTATGATCTCCCTTTTCTCTTTCATAAGTAGAACCGATATGTTTTTAAAATTTCTCAAATTTTCGCCATGATACAGAGGTAATTCTAGGCATAATTATGCATAAACAGGTATTTTTTCGACTTTAATTGGAATACTATCTTGCGAAACAACTGTAGGAGATGTCCATTGTTTCTTTACTTTACTCCAACCTAAACTTCTCAAACATTTATCTAATGTCCCCTTTCTAATAAGTTCCTCAACAAAAAGCTTTGCCGAATCAGTAAATGTATTTTTTGCTTCATCAAAATCATCCCCACAGCTAGATAAATCTAAAAAGGGGCTGTATGCGACGAATTTTTTCCCCTCCTTAAATACCATTAATGGAACACTCAAATTAATACTTACTTGAACTTTTTTTAGAGTTTTCATGATTTTGAGCTTAGAGAGCTTTATTTTGGCTTCGTGTAGAGTATATAGTATACTTATTAGATATAAAATAGATTTTTGAAATATTTTATGTTGAGTGGTTTATTTGTGGGGTGGATTTGATTAGAATGTAATTTGCAACATAAAAAAAATATTATTAATATTGGTCTTATTATTTAATGAATGAAAAAATTTAGTGCTATAGTATTTCGAATTATGTAGGCTAAACTGTAAATAGATTAAGATAATCAAAAATGGTTAATGGCGAATGACATAATAACAAAAACAAGAAGAGGATATGCATACCAAGATAAGTTTGCATTGCTAAAGTTACTTCGAATATTTGTAGCAGGCGAAAAAATTGTTGAATTTAGTGTTGACAAGCCGTTTGGGAAAAGAAGATCGTTGGATATTGAGATAATTTATGAAGAAAAAGAAAGGGAAATATATGAAATAAAAACGGGCAAAAAATTCAAAGAAAAACGGATTGAAATATGGCAAGAGCTCATAACATTACGCAAATATGATAGCTATGATAAGTATACAAAAATAATTACCGTTGATCCTGAGTTACCGACTGAATTCATCTATAATTGGGGCGATATTTGTTTAATTGCCAATAGTTGCAAAAGAAAAGAAAATAATAATGGAGAAACCATGCTCAAGGTTGCTAATAGATGTCATAAAGATATAGCTAAGGGTGAAAATATAAATATATTTAATAATAATGTGGAAATATTTATTAAATTTATGAAAAACGTAAAAATAGAGATTGGTTGCATAAATAGCTATACTAGAAATACTGAGATGTATTTATTGTTGAACGCCGTACCTACCGATATTCAGCGCAGGTTACCCCTTCATTACCTTCCCACATTTTTTGCTTGCTGGGCATTTCTCTGATTTCGTTGTTTTTTCAGGCCCGCGGCTGTCGGTTTTGTAAAATCCGCTGCCTTTGAAAATTATGCCGCCAAGGGCGGAGAAGGATTTTTTGGCGCTTTTAAAATCGCACTTTGGACACTTTGATGTTTGTTGGCCCATTTTTACTGTTTTTTCAAAAACATGTTTGCACTTGGGGCAATTGAAGTCATATTTAGGCATTGATTACTTCCCTTTCCACTTAAAAAAATATTTGATTGCGCTTGAAACGTGTATCCAGAAGATTTTTTTGAAGAGGAGATGAAATAGGCTCCCATCGCTCAAACGCTTGTGATTATGTAAAACTGAAATTTTTGGATAATAGATGACCTTGTATCCCCTTTTGTTTATTTTTTTGCAAATGTCGAAATCCTCCATAAATAAAAAATATCTGGGATCGAACCCTTCTACCTGATCATAAACATCTTTCGGGAAGATATAACATGCGCCACATAGAAGATCGACTTCAGTTGTTTCGTTTCGGCTTAAGTCTTCCATTAAATAGTTATTAAGTCTTTTTTTGAAGAAATTTAATTTTTTTAATGGAGTGCGCTTGATTATTAAATCTAGAAAATTCATGTTGCGGCGGCAAGAACGTTGAACGGCGCCGTCACTGTAGACCAGTTGTGGCCCTAAAACTCCGATATCGGGATGCTTTTGCATATAATCAACTAAATGTTTTAAGGTGTCAGTGTCTACAAAAATGTCGGGGTTTAAAATTAAAACATATTCACCAATTGCATTCTTAACTCCAAGATTATTTCCTTTGCCGTAGCCGAGATTTGTTGGAGATTCGATTAACTTGATCAGTCCATCCTCGGCTACTTTTCGTAAATAATTGATGCTTTCGTCATGAGAATTATTATCAACAACAATTATTTCGAAATCGAAATCGGGTTTGTTCTTTTCAAGTGCCTCGATGCACATTCTGGGGAAATAATTCTGATTGTAATTTACAATAATGCAACTTAGTTTCACTTCTTTTTTAATGAGTTAAGTAAATTTTTTCGATTTATGTCTTTTAATTTTAGCTTATTTTCTTTTATCTCCAAATCCCATTTGCCATTCACAAATTTATTATCGGGGACATCGCCACTAATAACAATACCTGATCCGATAACTGAGTTTGTACCAATCTTTATTCCCGGCATAATACTGGTGTTAATTCCAATTCTTACGTCATCGCCGATGATCGCGCCAAATTTATTGCTGCCGGTTGAGATTTTTTGATCGTCAATATTGATTAAAATATCTCCTTCGTCTAGGCGTAAATTGGCGGTGACTGCACCTGAACCGAATGAAACGTTTTGGCCAATTACGCTGTCTCCGATGTAATTTTTGTGAGTCCAAACCTGCTTGCATAAATAACTGCGAGCTATTTCAGTAGAAAAACCGATAACGCAATCGCTTCCTATGTAACTATCTCTTACCAATGCGTTGTTTGCGATAATTGAATTTTTACCGATATAAGCGGGCCCGCTTATTACAGCGTTTTCGAAGACTTTTACTCCGTCTTCAATGATCACTTCACCCTTGATAACCGCTGACTCATGTACTTCCGATGATTCTGAAATCATTTTTTCAGGCATAAAGTGTTTCCATACTTTTAAAATATGCCAAGGGTATTTAATGGGTTGCCAATAGTCGTTGTAGCTTACTGCATAGTAGCTGGCGCCATTTTGAATTAAATTATCTATTGCCACTTCGTAAAGGTCGTCATTTTCGCTCTTGGAATTTTTTATTTCATTGATGAAGCCTAAGGCGTCTCGATGGTAGTGAACAACCAGGTTTACAAGATTACTTGGTTCTTTGCCGGGCTCAGGTTTTTCGACGATCGATTGGATTTTTCCGCTGTCATCCGTCTTTAAATAGCCTCCGGGGAAGTATTCGCTGACTTTGTAACCTAAAAGGGCTCCATCTGTTTTTTCATGCTCTTTAGCTTTGAGAATTTTGCTAAAAGCATCCGGACTGAATACGTCGTTTGAGCTAACCACAACTATTGACTCTCCTGCCATAATTAAGGGCTCACAACTCAAAACTGCGCCTGCCATGCCCAGGCTTAAATCCTGCTGCTCAATTACTTGGACATGATCGTCTTGAGTGAATAGTTCTTCAAGTTTCTGCAAATTGTGTCTACCTCCAACAACAATCACCTGATCAAAACCGGCGTCCATTAATCTTTTGACTTGAAGCTTGATAAGCGGCCGGCCTAAAAATTCTAAAAAGTTCTTATCTGCGAGCGGTTTGATGCGGCGGCTGATACCGGCACCCAAGAGGATTGCTTTCATTAAATATTTGTTAAATTTGCCATGTAATATTAGCTAAAAATGGCTGTAAAGACAATGTTTTGCGTTTTTATCTAAGTCAAAATCTCGGATAACTTATTCTCTTTAATAGCATATTTTAGCTCGAGGGCGATTCGTTCACCGTAGCTCATTGGTTTGCTGTAGAGATATGACGTTGATGGAGTAAAACGCGTGCCCGGTGACCCTGGAATTCGCATGCTGACGTCGAAAATTACTGCGTCTTCTTTGCCTTCTTCCGCGATGATTGCGCCTTGCAGGGCGAAGGGGCCGATGATTCCGGGGCTGCATTCTTCTTTGCTTGTTTTTACGAATTTTTCACCGATTTCGAAGATTTTTTCGAGTAGAGATTCTTTGGTGGTGCAGGTTACGTGTCCGGTTTCGATCATTTTTGGTTCTTTGTGATCCAAAATTTCCATTTGCACGCTAGCCGGCATTCTTAAGTATCCGTCTAAGTCTGTTTGCCTGCGCATGTCTGTTCCCATTAATTCAAGTTGGTCGGTTAGGGGGGAGTAGAAATAATTGAAATTTACGTGAGCGCCGATTGCGTATTCTTCGATTACGGCATTTTTAAGTGACTCGGCGGTTATGGTTCCGTTCTTAATCATTTCGTCACCCTTGATTTTGTATTCCTGAGGGCTTTCGGCTAAAAAGAAAGCTCTTTCGTAGCTGCGGGTGGCTTCGTTGACTTTTACTATGCATAATTTGTCGATGCTTTCGGGGGAATCATAAATTTTGGGGAATCTGATGCCGGCTTTCTCCATTAAATAATACTGATTTTTTTCAACGTCTCTTTCTTCCAACTTAAGCATTTCGCGAGTGCCGTAAATCGGTACTTTGAAGTTTTGTTCGACCTGATTAAAGTCATCGAAATAAACCCAGAAATAGCGATTGTGAATAAAAATTGCGTTTCGTTTGCGGAGCTCGTTTTGCACATCCTCACTTAGAACATCGCTGAATTTATCCAAGGTAATGGTCTCATCAACGCAGCCAATTGTTTTGCCGGTAATTTTATCTTGGCGAGTTTTATAATACTTTTCATAAGTTTTTTCTCTCCCCTTGCGGGCGATTACCAATGTTTTGAAACCGTGTTTTTTGGCTCCTTCGCAGACATCAAGTGCGCTGTGCCCACCTAGGCTGGCGATTGTTAGATTTTGAGGATCGTAATTTTCGAGAATTTGGGATAAGTCCATAATTATTAAATTTAAAAACCGGTTTGTATTATGTCAGGTTTTATTATTTTAGAGAAGGTGAATTATCGGAGGAGTCGAATCCAGGGTTAGTTTTAATTAACCAAGCACCATATCCAATTTATCCTCTTGTATCGCCTGCTTTATATCAAGAGCAATTCTACGACCGGTACTCATTGGGACGTCGTATTTAAGCCATGTATAGGGGGAGCCGTTGATAAATGGATTTGTACCGGCAACTATTCTGGCGGAAATTTCAAAAACAAAAAATTGCAGATTTGGATCGATAATCGCTTCTAAACAGAATGGGCCGAATAATCCTCCATCAACAAATTTCTTGGAAGATTCAATGACATTTCTTCCCATTTCGTGAAGTATTGGCAAAAGAGATTCACGCACTACCAATGGGATGTTACCTGTAATTGTGTAACTGGTGCGTATATTTGTATCAAGTTGATCCTTGGCCGAGATACGACCGATTGAATCGGCATTAGACTCGTATCGTTTGTCGAAACTCATGATTTCGAGCTCGTCCGTTAAGCGAGAATAAAAATAATGTGTGTATAAAGGCACTCCGACAATATATTCCTGAATTGCGTGCTCATCGTTGTTCCCTGACTCGTTGATCCTTTCGTGATACTCTTGAGGATTGTTGGCAATAAAATACCCCTTACCTCCTTGTGCTCCGTGAAACTTGATAATGACGGGTCCATCAATTTCCTCAGGGTCTTTATATATTTTAGGCAGGTTTAGTTTTGCGTCTAAAAGCCATTTTCTCTCTTTTTCTCGATCTGACTCCCACTCAATAATTTTTTTATTGCCGTAATGCATCGCCTTGATGGATTCTATTTTTTCGTGGCCTAAATAACTGACAAATGAGCCATGCGGGATAATAATGGCGTTGTCTTTTACTAGCTCTTCCTCAATTTTAAAATAATCTTCGAATTTATCAAGAGTAATTATTTTGTCTGCAACATTATACGACTCATAAATCCCCTCTCGGCCTTTTTGGCAGATAGCGATAGTTTCAAAGCCTTCATCCTTGGCGCCTTTGAGGATTTGTAGAGCGCTATGGCTTGCAAGTGTGCAAATTTTATATTTTGAAATATCGGCCATCGGGTTTTTTAGTTATCATTTTATTTCGCAAAAAGTATTTGCCTTTATTTTTGTGAAGTGTACAGCAAAGACGACTATTTGCCAATATTATTTTATGTTTTTAGACGTATATTTTGCGGCGATGCAAAAATACCAAGATGGCACCGACAACTAAAAATGATGATGATGTGATTAAATCTCTGTAGCGGTTGTATTTTAAGATGTATCTGTTTTCTGCCAGTCTCATTTCAAGATCATCTAATTCCGCATCGCTTAATTGGCATTTTGTATTCTCGGGATTGGCTACGCATAACTCGGCTCTTTCTACTGTGAAGTTGCGAGGTTTTTCCATGGTTGCACTGCCTACTAGAGGAGTAGTGACTGATCTCTCCAAATAAATATTTCTCTGATAAGGCTCTTCAATATTGAAGACAATTTTTAATCCTAAATTAATCCCCATTATTGCGCCAATCACCAAAAGAACGATTCCGACGAAAGAAATGGCGTGAAAATAAATTGCTCGAATTTTTTCCCAGAAGTTTTCGTGCGTTTGTGGATGATGAATTGATTTTTTTGGAGGCATTTTTGTTTTAATTAAATATTAGGAGGAGAGAAGCTATAATGATTAAATATAATGCAAAGATATTGAGACTGTGCTTTTTTAAAAATTTCATTAAGAAATTGATTGCGAGCAGGCTAAAAATAAGAGATGTGCTGAGTCCCGTCAAATGTATTGCGAGCGAACTGCTGTTTAGGCTGAGGAAACTATCCTTTGATAATGTGATAATCAATGCGCCAAAAATTGCTATTGAGCCTAGCAGGAAGGAAAATCTGGCGGCGTTGGTGCGCTCTAATTTACCAATTAATCCTGTGGCTATTGTTGAGCCTGATCTGGAAACCCCCGGGATGATCGCTATTGCTTGAGCCAAGCCAATATAAATGGCCGACAATGCTTTGACGTTTTGCTTTTGTTGAATTCTGCCGCCCAAATACTCCGCGATTACAAAAAATATTGCGACTAAAATCATTACATAGGCGACGGAATTTACACTCCTGAAATAAGAATCGATTTGATTTTCCAGAGTTAAGCCGATTATTGTGGCGGGGATTGTGCCGAGAATCAGATAAATGATTGCTTTTTGATTATTCTTTTGTTTATTGTCGGTAGTTTTTTTGAAGAAGGAGAAGAAAGCGCTGAATAAATCGCTAATTTCTTTTCTGAAATAAATCAGAATCGCTAAAAGACTGCCGGCATGTACAAATACATCAAAACTTTTTAAACTTTCGACTTTGAGGCCAAGTAAACTTTCGACTACGACTAAATGACCGGAAGAAGAAATTGGTAAAAACTCAGTTATCCCCTGCAATGCGCCAAGTAATATGGATTCAAAAAATGTCATTTATTTTAATGTTTGAATGAACGGATTCCTGTAAATACCATGCTTATTTTTAATTCGTCCACCTTTTTTATGACTTCATCATCTCTTATTGAACCACCGGGTTGAATAATTGAGGTTGCACCGGCTTCGTATGCTTGCTCGACTCCATCGGCAAATGGGAAAAATGCGTCTGAGGCGAGACTTGATCCTTTGATGCTGTCGCCGCCTTTGTGTCTGGCAATAAAAACAGCGTCTACCCTCGACATTTGGCCCGCTCCGATTCCTGTTGTTACGATTGAGCCGTCTCTTAGTTTTTTTGCAAAGACAACTGAATTTGATTTGACGTGCTTTACTACGTTGCGAGCAAAAAGCATTGCTTCGATTTCGTTGATTTTCGGTTTTTTCTTACTCACAACTTTAAGGTCTTTGGCTGCTACAACATGTGTATCTTCACTTTGAACCAAGATTCCCCCTGCAACTTTTTTAATATCCCTTCTAAATTGATCTTTTTTTAATTTGCCAACTTTCAGCAAACGTAAATTTTGCCTCCTACTAAATATTTTTAACGACTCCTTACTAAAAGCGGGAGCGGCAATTATTTCGACGAATAATTTATTTTTACTAATATATTTGGCGATTTCTTCGGTGCACTTGCGATTTAAGGCAATCACGCAGCCAAAAGCTGAGAGTGGATCGGCTTCGTAAGCTAACTTGAAGGCTTTATCAATATCCTTTGAGCTGGCCACGCCGCAAGGGTTTGTGTGCTTTATAACGGCTGCGGTTGGCTCGCTGAAATCTTTAACCAGCTCAAGAGCGGCATCGGCATCTATGTAATTATTAAAAGAAAGCTGCTTCCCCTGCAAAACTTCCGCATTTGTCACGTTTGAATCACTGTTATCGGGATTGTTAAAGAAAGCGGCTTTTTGATGAGGGTTTTCGCCATACCTGAGTGACCCGACCTTCACATAATGCAAATCCAATAATTCGTCCTGATTCTTTTCTCCTCTAAGATATTCAGCTATTGTCCTGTCGTAGCGATAAGTGCGCTCGTATATTTTTATTGCAAGCTTCCTGCGTAGTGACTCTTTTACTTCGCCATTTTCGCGTAGTTGTTTTAAAACTTTTGAGTAATCTTTTTTATCGGTAATTACTGTTGTATGCTGGTAATTCTTGGCTGCGGCTCTGAGCATTGAGGGGCCGCCGATGTCAATTTGTTCGATAGCTTCATCCTCTGTGACGTCGTCTTTGGCGATGGTGGCTTCAAATGGGTATAAATTTATTATAACCAAATCGATTAATTTAATATTATGCTTTTTTGCCTGCTTAATATGAACTTTATTGTCGCGCAGCGCTAAAATACCTCCGTAGATTTTAGGATGAAGAGTTTTTACTCTTCCGTCCATGATCTCAGGGAATTTTGTGTATTTGCTGACTTCAGTGACTGCAATTTTTGCTTTTTTAAGCTCGGCAGCTGTGCCGCCTGTTGAAAGCAATTCATAGTCCAGATCTACTAATCCTTTGGCAAAAGGGATTAAACCTTCTTTATCCGATACGCTGATCAGAGCTACTTTTTTTTGCTTCATAATAATAATTTTCATTATTTAATAGGATCGTATCCCCCTTTGCTCCAAGGGTGACATCTGAGTACTCGCCCAATGCCCTTTGGTAATCCCTTGATTACTCCATATTTTTGTACTGATAAGTAACAATAGCTTGAGCATGATGGACAGAATTTACAGTACCCACCCGGATAAAGTGATTTGAGCAATCCGTGATCGGGTGATAAAGTGCGCTGATATAATGTAATGAATAAAAGCGCTAACTTTTTAGGCAAGCTCAACAGGTCTTTAAGAAAACTTAGAATATTGCTCATTGCTTGTTTTTAAAACCAAAAGTAGTTTAGTGAAGTTAGATAATATATTCAAGGTTTTTGAATGGTGGAGAGTGCTTAAGACTTGAAATTTACTGTCTTAGGAATTACATTTTCGTGCTCTCTTAGAGAGGAAGTATGCTGCTACCGGAATGATGTTTTCGGCTTGCAAAGAATTTTTTTTAACACTTTCATGATCATTGATTGACATTAAAACGTCCTGATCAAACCTGTGACAACTCCTTGAAAATATAATTCCGCCCGAGGGAATATTGGCTGATAATTCTTATTCTCCGGCTTTAGGTAGACTACTCCGCCTTTTGAAATATATCTTTTAACAGTATTCTCGCCGTCGACAAGAGCTACTACAATGTCTTTATGTTTCGGTTCCAATTTGCGATCGGCAATTACCAGGTCGCCCTCGTAAATCCCGATGTCTTTCATGCTGTCACCGCGGATGCGAAGTAAAAAAGTGTCTTTTGCATGTTTAATGAGTGAAGAATCAATAGCATAGTAGCCAACAACATTTTCTTCTTCCGTTGAAGTTGGGCCAGCTGCAACCTCTCCCATTAGAGGGATTTTTATTAATTCGTTTGCCATGTCGAGCTTGTTCCTAATTGAATCAAGCATCTTAATTCCGCGAGGTGTATCACTTCTCTGAATATGACCTTTATGTTCAAGGGCTTTTAAATGCTTTAAAATACTGTTATCCGAGCTAACCTTAAATTTGATTCTCATCTCTTTCAAAGTGGGTGATCCCCCGTTTTTTAGCTGATAATTCTCTATAAACTGAAGTACAGCCGCTTGTTTTTTAGTGAGTTCATTTGGTTTTTTTGCCGAATTGTTTGGTGTTTTTTTCATGGCTTTTTGGTTTAAGAGGTGAAATTGTGCTCACCTTTAATATAGTGAGTATGGGCTCACCGGTCAAGAGTTTTTTGCGTTAGGTTTATTAAGGTTCTTGCCCTTTAAATTGTCTTTGTTTCAAGCAAGTAAGTGCTAAAACTTAAAATATTTCTATTTGCACTAAAATAAATATACAGTATAGTGCTTTACACTTTATTATGTAATTATCTTCGCCCATGGATACAGAGAAAGGCGCTGAGGATTTGGCTAATCTACCAGTTGATGCTCTATGTAATTTATTATTAGAGGGGTTATAAATACCTGTAGATGATAAAAATAGCGATGATAGTAATTTCGATAAAATCGTTGAGGTTTTAATAGAAAGGATTAGTACATGTGAAAATTCGAGTGAATTTGGGGAGAAAGTGGTAACTACGTTTTGTAAGTTTCAGGATTCTATGAAAGTATTAACTAGGCCAAGAATAAAAAGAATTACTGATCTTTTTCATGCTTTAGGAGATCGAAGCAGATTTTTTGCATCATCTGGACGGCATTAGATTACTATTAAAGAGATAAACGAAGCACCGCTGCCTGTTTTTTAGTGGGCTCTTTTTTGTTTTTTGCTGAATTGTTTGTTGTTTGTATCATGGCTTTTTATGTTAGAGGCTTTTGAGGCTAGGACTACTGAGGTTGGTAATTTAATTATGCTGCTTTTCTGTTTTAGTTGCTTACTGCTTTGTTGCAATATCTCCTGCAATATTAATTAATTTTTGTACTTCTCCGATAGCCTTTATGATTTCAACATTGTATTGTTCGAATTTGTCTGGATGATATTGTTTTGAGAGTTGTTTTTTTGCGCTGGTGATGTCTCTAGCATTATTAAGCCCACTAAGTCCTAGTATATTACTTACTATTGTTAAGCGATTAGGATTGTTTTTATCTTTGAGGATTTCTATCACTTTGGATATAAATCTTATTGTTTCTTGTGTATCATTTTTTATGAAAAAATCTGCTGATTGAAGCTTGTTTTTGGAAAAGAATTTTTTGTTTTTTTCAATAATTGTTGATAAGCTTTCATATTCCGGGTGTAGTGGTTTCTTATGTTTGTTTTCATAACTTTGTTGATTACTCTTTGTGTACCACTCATTTCTTCCTTTAGTTGATGACCTTCGTATTTCTAATTGTGCGATTTCACTTGTGCTCGCAGTTCCAAATGAAAATATTTCTCCAACTTTTATTTGTTTGCTATTTATGGTTCCACTTGATCCGAATAGCGTGTCTGGACCAGATGTGTATCTGACATATGGTTTGCCATCAAGTCTTATTTCTACTGCGAATTGATAGATAGATCCAGATTGAGTTTTTATGTATATAAAGTCTCCCTCTTTTAATTGGCTAGTATCGACTTCATGAAGTTCTTTATCATATTCAATTTTTTGTTGCCCTTTTTTTTCATTTTGGGCTTTCATACGTTCGATTAATAGTTTAATTGCACTCATTCGTTCCTTTATTGTTCCTTTTTCTTTTTTTATGTAGTTGTCCATGTTGATTTTAAGCTTTTGACATTCTCTCTTAAGCGCTTTCAGATTAGTTTTAGTGTCATTAATGAAATATTCTCCCCATAGTATTCTTTCCGCTTCGGTAAACTTTGCTATCTTTGGTATATCGGGGTATCCCCATTTTTGGAATTGTTTTTTTATTATATTCAAACGATTGGCAAATATGCTTCTTGCTTTGTTAATCTGTTCAACTTTTGATTTTTTTCGATCGGATGGAGTGAAAGATTCATTGATTTTAGTAAGTTCGTTTTGAATTCTTGTATATTCTTTATTGATTATTTCTTTGGCAGATTGTATTTTTTCGACAATTGTTTTGGCTTCCTTAGGAATACTCATGCCAATTTGTCCTAATTCGGATTTGAGTGTTGCTATACTCTTTTTTAAGAGTTTGTTGCCTTCAATTATCTGTTCAATAGGTGTTTTTGCATTTACTGGTAGGTCTATATTTACTTCTTTTAATTCTCCTTGAACTCTTCGTAATAGTTTTTGAATAAGTGCTTTCCCTTCTGTGAGCTGTTCTTGTTTGGTTAATTTGTGGCCGTCTTTTTCATTAAAAATTGGTAGTTCTTCGCCTATTTTTTTAAGCTGATCTTTCAATTTTTGACGATCGGCTTCTTCTGCTTTTTGAATTTCCTCTTTGGCTTTTTCTTCCGCATTAATTCTGTTTTTTTCTTTTCGTTGTTTGTTCCAGGTTTCAATTTTTTTTATTATATTGTTGGTACTTTCTTTGATTCTATTCCAGGTTTTTTGGATGTGATCTCTGGATTTTTTTGGGAGATTGCTAATTGCTTCTTGAGTGGTATTTTTAATGGATTTTACTTTTTCGAGAGTGGCGGTAATGTTTCTGTTATTTTTAACTGCTATAGTTAAATCTTTTAGAGAATTCCATAATTCACCGAATGCTACGGGTGTTTTTTTTGAGAATAATTCTTTGAATGTGATTAATTGTTGGGGAGTTTTTATTCCTGCAAGTTTGTCGAGAAGTGGTTTGAGGGTTATCCACTCAGTGATTCCTTTTTGTAGATTGCTTAAATTAATTTTTGGTCTTTTTTCTTTAGCTTTTTCTACGAGTGTTTTTGTTTTTTTAGATATTCTTTTCCAAATGTCCTTTAGAATGGCTAGAAGTTTTTTTGCTTTATTTTTTTGTGCTTCGGGGATTAATTGGATTTCTTGCTCGGCTTTTTTGATTTTTTGTTCGATTTTTTTAGCGGTTTTTTTTGGTGTTAAGTCTGTTTTTAGGGATTTAACTGTTGCTTGCCATACGGCACTTAATGATGGGATTTTGCTTCGTAGATTGGATATTCCTGAATTTAGGTTTTGGTAGCTTCTTTGAAGGCGAGCTAAATCTTCGCGGTTTGTTTTTTTGCTCTCTTGGAGTGATTTTTGAATTGAAATACTGGCTGATTTTTTTACTCTGCCCCATATTGTTTTTAATCTGTTTAATAAATCTTTGAGTTGATTGGCTTTTTTGTCCTTTGGCATAGGATTGATATTTCTGGAGGCTTCTTTGAGGCTTATGTTTATTATTTGAATCTCTTGCTGTCCTTTTTTACTACGGATGAATGTAAGGAGGTCTGCGGGTGATTTACCAGCAATTGTTAGCATGCGGTCAGATATATTTCGTAATCTTGGTGATTCTTTGACGGATTCTTTTATTTTTTTTATCCTGGCTGAGATCCTTTGACCGATTGATTCTCCAGTGTTGCGTAGTTTTTTTCTGAGGCTTTGTCTGCGGGTCGGTTTAAGATAGTTGCCTTCCATTTCATTACTTCGTTGGATATCTAATCCTAATTCTGCTTCGAGACGTTTTTTTTCTAATTTGTATTCTTCTTCGGTGATTTCATTCTTTTTGAGTCTTTCATGTAGGGCTCGTATTTCCATTCTTTTTAACCAGACTTGATTTCTTTGAAACTTGACGGCTTCGGAGCGCATTTGACTGTCAGTTTTATCAATTTGTTTTTTAAGTGCGATTGCTTCTGTGCTTTTTGGGGTAGCTTTTTTATATTGTGAGCTGAGTTTTTGTCTTTGCTCGACTAAACTGCTTACTCTTCTTTCAATTTTTTTTGCTTTATTGATATGGAATTTTTCACCGATAGATCTGCCTCTTGAATGGGCGAGTTTCATGGCGATTTCGAATTGTAGTGCGTGCATAAAGGCTTTACCCCAATCGGCTTTACCTGTTTGGGCATAATTGCCTGTTGCTTCGATCATTGTCAGTGTGCCGAGACTTCCGGATGATGCGATGGCGACTCCACCAGCTTTAGCAAATAATCCTTTACCGAGCCTACCAGCTATTTTTGAGCTTGCAGCTCCAGATACACCAAATGTGCTCATCATGGCGATTGATTTGGCGAAGCTTTCTGGTGTCCAATCGCGGCCTAATTGACCACCTGAGATTGCGTACTGTCCAACGTTGTTTAATGCGTGGAAAGTCGCACCCGATATGAGCATTTGAAGAACAAAAGGAGATAGTTTTTGGAAAGATAAGGCGATGCGGCCTGCTTGAGCGGCTTTGGATAAACCACCGGCTATGCCTGCTCCGACACCTCCTGAAGCCATTCCGGCTAGTACCATTACGTATGTGTTTGGGTCGTCGAGGATTTCTAGGATACCTTTGCCTAGTGATGCCATGAATTTACCGAATTTCCCGGAATTCATTCCTTTGATTACTTGGGATTTTATTTCACGGAGTTTAGTCATTTGTGATACGGTGGCCTTCATGTTACTGAGGTTTTCTATTTTTTGTAGGCGTAGGACTTCTGTTTTGACTTGGACGATTGTTGGAAGGGATGCACTTAGGGCTTTGCTGGCTTTTTGTCTTAGGGCTTGATACTGGGGTATGATGGCTTGGAGTTCTTTAGAGGAGCTTAGACCTATTAAGAAACGTTGTTTTTTGCTGTGCCTTAGGAGGGTCATTACTCTTAATGTAATTGAAGAGGTGCCGTTTTTGTTCTGGTAAAAACTTTCTCCGTTTACTTTTTTGGTTGTGATAAGCTTTGAGGCTTCGTAATAGTGTTTTAGAGCGGCGAAATAGTCTTTTTTATGAAGATTGGCATTCATGAGAGTGCCGCGCATTTTAATTAGTTTTTCGGCGGATGGGTTTTTGCCAAGTTGGTGTTTTAAAGCTAATTGTTGAACAAAAAGGTCATTTGGAAATTTTTTTTGAAGTTTTAAAACAATTGCAGGAGTGATTGGTTTCTTTTTGACGTCTTTCAAAACGAAATTATTGAATGCCTGGTATTTATATTTTGCATCTTTGATTTTGTTTTGCCAGTCTTTGTAGGCGAAGTGATATTGATCTTTGGCAGAAATTGAGCCTTTTGCGTAACCAATAAATGTTTTAGAAATACTGGCGAAATTACTTTCATTTATGGATCTTTTCCAATTGTTGAAAGACCCATTTAGCATCTTAAAGCTTTTTTTGAGGAGTCCTAGGTATGCGTGGACTTGGTGTTTTAATTCTTTATCGGGGTTTCTTAGTTTGGCATTTAAAATTAGTCTTTTATGAAGTGTTGCTAGTTTTTTGGCAAATTTTGCGAATTCTTGATGTGCGGTAGTCTTTTGGGCTTTTTTAACTTGAAGTCGACCTTTGTTTTTTGTGATCGAGACGAATGAGATTCTTGAAGGTAGTTTCTGGCGTTTTTCGCCTTTTCCTAATTTTTGTTTGTTGTTCCAGAGGTCTGAAAGAGAAATAGAAGTTTTGAGATTGTTGGATGAGGGGTTTACTAATGCTGGGAGGGTTTTTTTGTAATACTCCTTCCATTTTACAGGTGTCCAATTATTTCTGGCGTCTTGAAGATTTGTGCGGCCTTTGGCGAATACTTTCGGTTTTCTGAACCATTCTAGAGAGATCTTTCCATTCGTTTTGTCGATTTTGGTGATTTTAGCGAAGGATAGTCCATTGGAGTGATCATGTAGGTATTGTCCAACTTTGAGTTTACTGGGGCCTTCTCGGAGATAAAGCTCTCTTAAGTGAAGATACTTTTTGTAACGAATTATTTGGGCAGTGTTTGGACGATACGTGAGAGGGGGAGGCATTATCAAATTTTCTTTATTGCGTGTTTGCGCTCTTTTGTACCGACTATGGTATTCTGGATTCATACGACTAATGATTGCATTGAAACCTTTTACTTGGTTTCTGATAGTTGCTGAAGAGAGTCCGGAAAGAGGTTTGGTGAATATTCTTAAAGATTTTCTGGGAACTGCTGGTGTAGGAGTAGGGGCTTTTTTGGGAGGAGGTTTGGATTGGACTACTTTTGGTTTGGGGGATGGAGTAGAGGGGGCGGCGACAGGTAGAGCTCTTATAATCGCTTTCTTTTTAATGGGTTTGGGGGCTTTTTTTGGGGATGAAGGAGTTTCTTTTTTGATTAGTGCTTCGTATAGTTTTTTTAATTTTGGTGAAGAGGTTTTTTTTGAGGCTTTCATGTACCACAGGATTGATTTTGGGCTTTGTTCCTTTTTTGATTTGATTAGTTTTTTGGCTGAACTTAGGTCTAAAACTTCACCGATGTAGATTATTGCGGGATTGGCGTTTTGTCCGCGATTGTCGTTTATTGCTTTGTATAGCGCGAAATATAGGGCAGGGGTTTTTGTGTGGTATATTTTTAATTTTCGTTGAATGATTTTTCCGATATTGTCACCTTTTTGGACTATGTAATGTCGATTAGTAACAATTTTGATATCCAGTCCTTTTTTCAGGATGGATAGGCGTTTATCCAATCCTCTGGACATTTTTGCTAGTTGTGAGGGCCTGATTATGCGTTTTAAAAAAATGTAGAGTTCAGTTAGAGCGTTCATCCTTAATTTTGATGGGATGCTTTTTTTTTTTTGAGATTTCAGAAAATCATTAAGCTTATTGTTGAAGATGGCTGTGTATTTTGCAGGCTTATTAATTTTAGCAATTCTCTCTCTTTGAGCCTTGATTTTTTTTTCTAGGGATAAATTTGCTTGTTGTGGAGTGTATTTTTCTGGCATTTTTGTTTTTATAAATCGAGTAGTTTTTCTAATTGAGTGGCTTCTTTTTTGCGTTCTTCGGATTCCATTTTATGCATGGTTTTTGTATTGAGTTTTTTTGTGAATTGATTTAGTGAAGAGAGGAGTGTGCCTGTAGTGTCTTTTTCTAGCTCTTTATTGATAGATTCTTGAAATTCATCCTTGGCCTCTTTGAGGATTGTTTCTAGAGCAGTGAGTTGCTCAAAATTTAGGGTAGGAATGTTTTTTAGCCAAAGATTCTTTTGGGTAAGAGATAAATGTGGGACTGAACCTAAAAGCTTTTGGATAGATTTTTGTAATTGGCTGATGTTTTGAGACATTTTTTGTTTTTATTTGTCTACTTATTATACCATAAAACATATTATTTGCAAGTATGTCTTTGGTAACAACTATAAACTTCACAAACAAATAGGACACCGTGTAGGTTAGAAATGTCTAATCAATAACCAAAACACGATGTCCCAAATATAAATGCAATTATCGAATGGCAAATGCCGCTTGAAAAGGCAGATGAGATTGTATTACCCCCTGAACCACCTTTGGTATAGTGAGTATGGGCTCACCGGTCAAGAGTTTTTTTGAGATTTTATTTTGGCAGAAGAGAGCGAAGCGAACGTATTTTGTGGGGAGAGGAGCGACACTCGGAAGCCGGAGGGACTTTTGCAGCGTAGCGGAAAACCACACACAGTAATCACACAAATAAACTCTTCGCTTGGCGCCGCAAACAAAGCCATTGCTACCAAAAACTCGGGGTCCCCGCAAAATGAGAAGAGAGCGCAGCGAACGTATTTTGTGGGGGAAGGAGGAGCAATCGGAAATCGAAAGAATTTCTCCCTCTTCGATTGCAGACGCAAACAAAGCCATTGGTACCAAAAAACTAGGGGTCCCCGCAAAATGAGAAGAGAGCGCAGCGAACGTATTTTGTGGGGGGAGGAGGAGCAATCGGAAATCGAAAGAATCCCGAAAGGGATTCTGAAGATTGGAGACTTGCTCCGACGTGGTGTCCCCGGCAGGAATCGAACCTGCAACTGCTCCTTAGGAGGGAGCCGTTATATCCATTTAACTACAGGGACAAATCCTGTTTCTAATCCCTTGCTTTTAACACAACATATTCAGTCTTATCAACGGCGAATCCTTTAAAAGAGAAATTTTCATGTTCTTCTACCTCCTTTAAACCTAACTCTTTTAGGAATGCTTCATTCGTCGCCAGATCCTCACCGTATTTTTCTGATTTATAATTCATTGGAATCACACATTTTGGTTCAATCTGCTCAATGACATCAATTGCACCTTTATGATCCAGCATTTTTTCTTTGTTGCCAATCGGTACTAGTAGCACATCAACGCCTCCGATTTTCTCAAGAATTTCGCTTGTCGGAGTCTCATTAAGACTTCCAAGATGACAAAACTTAACGCCATCAATCTCGAAAAGTACGATGTTTTTGCCTTCAAAAGGGATAATTTGAGTGGAAACATTTTGAGATTCATATTCACCCGGCCAGCTGAATTGCTGAAAATCCTTGCCCTTAATATCGGTATCATCACTGGTCAAGACAATGCTAGCACCCACTTTTGCGGCATTAATATCAGCCATATGGGGGTCGGTTAAAATTTTTATGTCTTTGTGTTTGAGAGTGAAAACACTTAATCCATGCCATTTAATATTCATATTTTTAGGTTAAATTATTGCTTACGTATATTAAGGCTCCCTAAGAGGGATATGCAAGGTTAATTTGGGTTGAAATTGATTTTAGTCAGTGTATCCGACCTAAAAAGGCCCCAGTTTTTCTGCGGAGTATTTTGAGAATTTCCTAATACACAAACTCTATTGCACTCTCTTGTTATTAATCTACTTATATAATGGCGTCAATATCTAAGCATATCCTATTAAAAAACTCCGCATGATTTTCATTTAAAATATCTTCTGCTGATACACAAAAAAAATCAAAAAAACTTTTGTAATACATAAGATGTTTTCTTAATCTCTCGGCTATTTCTAAAGGAGACACCCCTGTCTGCAACTTAATAATCTCATTCTTAATAGCATATAACTTTTTGCTGAATCCTTGCATCTCAGACATAAGCCTAATCACCTCAACCTTCTCATCTTCACTAATAAGAGTTTCAAATAATCTTTTGAAAACATAGTCATCCTTTAATGTATTTAGCCAAGGAAAATAAACATCAAGAAATGCTGCTTTCGACTTCTGATCATACTCTGGGGCACATGCAGCAACGACCTTAATATAGTATTCTATTTCTTTCTTGCTCACAGCCAACCTAAAAACTCTTTCGCCATTCATGGGGTTAGAATGTTCCCCAATTCTAAAAACTGGATTACCAAGCGAATCAGAAAAAAATCCAAAGAATATTCCAGTAGTTCGCTCATAATCAACCGGGAACCTATCATTTACAGGCGTAAAAGATTGGCAAGTAGAGCCAGGATATTCACCTG
>JAHJTR010000021.1 GCA_018829865.1 Patescibacteria group bacterium
AAATTTTTATGAGACCGCCAAACCCCCGTATAAAGCAAAAAGCGCTCATCAATTTTATATTTATCTCTCAATTTGGCTAAGATACCGGCGTCTTTAATCTCCTTAAACTCACTACCAACTCCTTCATAAATAACCTCAATTTTTTCAGTCGGCACATTCAAAAGGTTAATCAAATCATTTTTAGTATTTTTTGAAACAGCAATAATTTTCTTAGCCCGTTTTGTAATGGAGTTAATAACGAGATGATAAGCAGCCCGATGCGCCATACTCGCCATCTTTTTCCCCGGATAATATGAAAGAGTAAGATCATGAATCGTCACAACCGACTTCCCCCTATAAAGAATCGGCGCATTGAAATGCGTAAAATGCATCAAATCGAGCTTCGCATCACGGATCTTTTTTAAGAAAACGGTTTGCTCTTTGAAGGAATAATGTTTAGCCCCAACCAAAATTTTATGAAAACGTTTATTCTCAAAAGCAGCATCAACCTCGCTATACTGCGGCTCATTAAAAAACAAAAAATATTCATTCTCATTATCGGTCTTCGCCAAGCGATTAACCAATTCATAGGTATAGCGCCCAATCCCCGTAAACGCCGAGCTGTACATTCTGCAATCAATTCCTATTCGCATGAATTATTGTTTAAGTGGTAATTAATTCTAGCGTAGTGTATCCGAAATTTCCACCCGGGCGGGGGTAGATTTTATAAAAAATTAATATGTATATGCTAGCCTTTACATATGCCCTTATTTAAAACAAAAAATGAGTTATTTTTTAACAGTTGGTCTTCCCAAATGGCTTATGTTCTCGGTTTCTTTGCGGCTGATGGCAGTATGTATTTAAATCCACGCGGCAGTCATTATTTGTCTTTTCTATCAAATGACTACGAAATACTTGAGAAAATTAGATTTTTTCTGTCATCTAATCATAAGATTGGAGAAAGAAGAATTTCAAAAAGTAGTTCTAACTTAAGGTATACACTGCAAATTGGCAGTAAAAGAATGTATTTGAGTCTTCTAAAATTGGGGTTAACAAGTAATAAAAGTAAAACACTAAAATTCCCGCATATTCCCATCCCCTATCTCAGGGATTTTGTAAGAGGATATTTTGACGGAGATGGAAACGTTTTATTTAAGAATTATTTTAGGAAAGACAGAAATAGATACAAATATTATTTTGCAACAAAATTCATTTGTGGTTCCGATAAATTTCTTCAAGACCTGAGAATTAAGTTAACAAGGCATGCAGGAATGGGAAAAGGATCGCTGTATCAAGGTGATCGAAGCCATGTTTTGTCCTACGCACTGAATGACACAAAAAAGTTATTTTGGTTTATGTATAATAATGTCTCAAATAGTTTGTATCTTGAAAGAAAATACGGTATATTCTCACACGCAATTAACATATTGGAGCGGTAGTTCAGCTGGTTAGAACGCCTGCCTGTAGATGAGCGTCCGCCTTGGCGGATTAAATCGGCACCCTTCATTAGAAATAATGAAGTGCGCACTGGGTGAATTGCGGGAAACCTCATTATTATGAGGCAATCCGCAGCCAAGCCTATCGGGGAAAACTGCAAATGGCAGTAAGTTGATAGGAAGGTTCAGAGACTAGAGAGTGAGTCCCAACAATAATCTCTCGGATAGCGCCCAGCACCTAACTTCTTTGCAAAAAGAACACGGTGATGAGATAGTCCAAATTGCCTTACGGCAATAGCACGCAGGAGGTCGCGGGTTCGAGTCCCGTCCGTTCCGCCAGAAGGCTTAAAATGTCTTTCGGCTAGGATCGCAAACTCTGGTTTTAACTTATAGTTAGCCATTTGTTTGTCTTTAATTCTAAGTTCGAGGAAGGACAATCTTATTAATTCGTTTTTTTCTTCAACAGTTCCATGTTTGAAGTACATAGGGGCATTCTTTGCTAGTTCGAGAAAATCATAAATCTCATCTGCTCTTTTTTCGTCAGTCTTATAGTAAGCTTCCTTTTCAATCTTTATTCCTTGGAGAGAGGCTTGAATCCTACTCTTTTCTTTGTGATAATCCTTTTTTGAAAAAGCCCCCTCAATTAATAGCTTCCTCGCCTTGTCCATCTCGTGTACTAACTGTTTTTCCTTCTTTTCAAGGAGTTTAAACCGGCTATTTCTTTCCTCATTAATTTTGCCTTCAAGTTGATATAATGCTTTTTTAACGCCCTTTAATTCCCCCTCTGAAAAAGCAAAGGTATCAATAATCCCACTTAAGGCTTCTACTATTTGATTTTCATTTGTAGTTGATTCTTTGCAGGGCTTATTAGTGCAGGCATAATATGTAAATCCCTTCTTTGAATAGGGGGAAAGGGTGTATCCACATGCTTCGCATTTTATGAGGCCCCTAAAGGCATAAGGCTTTTTAGTTTTAAATGAAGTATTGTTTGTATTTAGGATTTTTTGAACCTTATCAAATAACTCTCTATTAATAATAGGATTGTGTGCTCCCTCGTAGCTTTCCCCATTATAAATAATTTCGCCATAATAGAATTTATTGGTGAGAATTCGGTGAAGGCTTGACCTTGATATTGCATTTCCGTATTTGTTACCTTTCTTTGTTCTAAGCCCTTTTTCCTTCATTATTTTTAGAATAGCCCCTATGGAATACTGTCCTGTTGCGTACAGCCGAAAGGTTTCTTGAACCAATGGAGCATATTTAGGGTCAGGGTCTTTTACTCCCCTTCCACAATCCAGATAACCAATAGGTGCTGGTCGAGGAAATTTTCCTTGTGAAAGGGCTTCTGTATACCCTTTTTTGACCTCAACGCTTAAATTATCAACGTAGCGCTTGGCAAAAATTACGTTAAATGCCAGCATCATATTTCCATCTGGCGTATTTGGGTAGCTACCATCACAAAAAATAAACTCTACATTTTGCGCTCTTAATGCATCTATTTTGGCATAATCTCCAATGTTCCTTAGAAGTCGATCAACTTTGTGCACAATGATTCCATCATATTTTTTATTATGTAAGTCCGCTAAAAGCTTATTAAAAAGGGGCCTTTTACCTGCATCTTTTGCACTATGTTTTTCTATAATTATATTTTCAATCCTTAGATTATTGCGTTCAGCATGATCTCTGCATATTTTTTCTTGTGCACCTAGGCTGTATAGTTGGTGATTTGGGTCATTGGTGCTTTTACGGCAATAGATCACGTACTTCTTCATATTTTTTTTCGTTTATAAACTGAACAATATGTTCTAGGTAATCAGAAAGACATTTAATCTCCTTTGGTAGCAGTTGGCCACAAATCAGAAGCACTTCTTCAAGTGATTTGTCTTTCCATTCTTCTTTATAAAACTCAGCTATTTCACCAGCATAAGCGCCTGGATTCTTTGTGATTTGGTGTCTACGAGCCAGGATTATGCGAAAAATGAAGTAGTTTAAGTCGTCCAAGGATAGTTCAAACTTAGCGAGGAACTCAAGATGAGGTATCATTGTAACTGACCCTGGTTCAAGTGAAGTATGAATTATCTGCAGAATATCATTTGCACTTTTAACTTTATCAACCTCGTTTAATATAAAGTCATAACCTTCTTCGGGCTCCCCTTTCTTAAGGGAACACGGCAGAAAAATACGAAGACCGTTTTTGATAGAGGGGGTTACTCTTACGCCTGAAAAAAAATCGAAGTTTTCAACAAACGTTAAAAGTGTCATTTCATTTGCTGATAAGCTTTGGGGCTTTAGAAGAGCTTTAATAACTTTTGCTGCCTGAGATGGACTGTAGTCTAGTCCGTAAATAAGGATATTTTCCACAATAGCTTTGTTCACGTTTCTTTTGTTGGTTTCAATGCTGCTTATATTGCTCTTTGCAAGACCAGTTTTATTTGAAACGTCTAGAAGACTTAATCCCGCTTTCCTTCTTAGGTCTCTAATTTTTTGGCCAATGTTATAAAGAATCATATTAAATAAGGTTAATTTGCATGATAACCTTATCATCAAGAAAGGCTTAGAGTCAACTAAATTACTATAATTTTTGCTAATTGACAGGGGTCTATCCATTTGTTAACCTTTTATTGACTTACTAAATAACCTGAAAACATGAATCGAATAAAAGAAATGCGAACAAGAAGAGGGTTTAGCCAAACTCAACTAGCAAACTTGACTGGAATCAAATATAAATCGGCAATTTCAAGAATAGAAAACAACAAAGTTGCGCCAACCTACCTTACACTCAAAAGGGTGGCAAACACCTTGTGTTGCAAGGTGGATGATATATATGATCCACAAATTTAGATGACAAATGACTCTATTAACATTCAGGATAAGTATGAGATTTACGCAAGGTATTTCCAGATTCTTATTGAAATAAAGAGGCGCATAGAAAAAGAGAACCCCGGTATGGGGGTGTCGGGGGTTTGAATATCTTAATTAACAAGTGAACCTTATAAATATGGAGGGTATACAAAGCATTACAAAAAGGGCTTTTCCAGAATTTAAAGGAAAGAAAAAGTGGACTTCAAACATGATTGTTCTTAAGAAGGAATACTATGTGGAGATTCTATTGAGAGACTTTGGCAAAAATGAATTACTTATTCTCTTTTGGATTGCCCGTTTTCAATTTGGCTTTAATAGACTTAAGGAAGCTCACTTAAAGGTGAAATACTTCGCAAAGTACTTAGGAATAAACAAAAGCGCTGCCAGTACCGCAATAAAGAGATTAGAGGAGCATCACATTATTATTAGAAATCACGAAACTGATGCCCTAACGCTTAATCTTCAAATAGAAAGATGGCTAACACCCTATAAAAAAGGGGTAGATCTTAATGATTATCAGTATCTGGATTTCAAACATGCCCAGTTACAAAAAGAAAAAATGAAGCAAGAAGAACAACAAAATGTTTGTGAAAAAACAACAAATTTTAATGACACTTCTTTCCCTTAAGAGCAAAACAATAGACTCTCTTAATAAACACTTATAAACCAATTAAACAAACTAAATTAACTAAAAAACTAAACCCCCTAAAAGAGATAAGTAATACTTGTTTCTAAAAAAGAATACGAAAACAGAATTTTCTATTGGAAGATTGTATCAACTATCCTTAACGATTTCGTAAAACATGGGCAAAAAAATATACTCTGAAAAATATACGGAACGAGAGAGTATCGTTATAGATATTGGTTTCTTGATAAAAAATTGCCTTTTAAAGGGATCTGTTTTATCAGAGATTGAGATTCGAGGGCAAAGAGTTAGAGTTCTTTTTGACGCGCTTCATAATAAATATGTTAGTTTTTCAATTCAGGAAGTATTAACTGGTTATCAGTCTTTTTCTCTAGTTAATATTCCCTGCAATTTAGGAGGCCACAGATGGGCATTTAAATGCGCGCCTTCATGTTTTTACAATGGGTGTGGTAGAAAGTTCTACAAGCTTTACAAAACGCCTGAGAGCGCATTTTTTGGGTGTAGGAAGTGTATGAACATTATTTATTCAAGTCAGATATACTCAAATTCAAGATTTTCGCATTTATACCACCGGAAAAAGAATTCAAGTAAAATCCAAAAGCTAGCTTCCACAATTCACAAACAACACTACAAAGGCCTTCCCACTAAAAAGGTGCAGAAGTTGAACCAATTGATAGCCAGTTATGAAGCTAAACTATAGATGAAAAGTCCAAGAATAATAAAGCTCGCAACCATATTTATTGTAGTCTGAGCTCTATTTTCTGGTTGGCTCCCCTGTTTTTCTTTAAACATTTCTGATAATGAGGATGCCTGATACAGGGTTATAACAATTGCAAAGATTGCTAGCCCTCTATGATCTTCCCAAAGCCTATAGGTAGTGATTCCTCCCAGTATAGTAAATATAAATCCCATATCAATTTTATGGTTAAGTTTTTTTTAATTTTTGGTTGAACAAAACTAGCTCAATAGCTACAACAACGACTACCGCCAGTCCCCAGATCCACCAAGTTTCTTCTAAATCAAACGCGTGAACATTAGGTATAACTACACATTTTTGTATGGGGCTATTTGTGAAATTATATCTTGCTATTTCACAGGAACCATCAAGCCCCTTTTCAGCAATGCCATAAGCAGCAATAAGGCCTATAACAGGAGTGGCCAATGCCAGAATAAATCTTTGCAATTTGTTCATTTGTTTTTTAGTTAGAATACAAAAAGCGGGTAACTAGACAGGGTCGCCCTACTACTTTTTCCAAAAGGAATAGCCAGATAGGCCCGCTAGTTACCCACCTTCAGCGCTATTTGGCTGAGATGGATAACTTCCTTTTGGAATTTTTTCGAAAAAATTGTAGAGCGACACAGTAAACTTAAGCTATTTATTAATAGCCCGCAAATTATTTTTTGTTTTGCAGATTTACTTTAAATAGATTTTGTAAATACAGACATCTTCGATCTTTTCTGCAGAAAAAATAGAAAACAGTAAATTACCGTCCATATCAAATGATAATCCTCCAAGTGTGCCATTCGTTTGTGCAAGAATACTACATTTTTCAGTATTTATATCAATTTTATATATTTTCTCACCGTGAAAACTGGCTACATAAAGGCTATTTCCTTTTACAGCAAAGTCGGAAATAGAACCAATCGCTGGAACATGAAACTGCCTAATGAGGTCTCCATTTTTTGTTTTAAAAATAAACACATTTGCCTTATCTAAAACAACCAATTGTGAGTCATTAAGAAGTCTTAAAAAAGCAGCTTCAATTGGCAGCTCCAAAAATGATGGTTCCTTTCCTTCAGGTATAATCGCTACATGGTTAGTCATTGTAGCAGCATAAACAGTCTCACGTGAATCTATTGCTATATCTTTTAGTGCAGACCCGTCACCTCCTTCAATTAGTTTATGTAGCTTTTGATTTTTGAATGAATAAATGGCACGTGGAACAAAAGAATTTATATATAATACATCTTGCTTTGAGACAGAGATACAGTCAATAAAGGGTGGATGAGTAATAAATCCTTCTACAGGGTCTTCATAGTTTGGTAAGCTAATAATTTTCTCAACACTTCCTTCTTTAGTAGATACTTTATAAATATGTCTATTCTGATTTGATATATATAAATTATTATCTGAGTCTACAGCAATTTGTTCGTAAGTTCGCAAGTGATTAGAAAAGAATTTAACCTTCGTTCCAATAACAGGAGTAATAACATCAACTTCTGCTTTTGCATACAGGGTTCCTAGCTTGCAAGTAATTAACGTTTTACCAAGCCTGTGAGCAGTCAGTAGTCCCTTTTTTTTATTATTTATAAATGCAATTTTCTCATCCGCTATCTGCCATTCAACTTTTTCAGTTATATCCTCCTCAATGTCTCTAAATTTATCGCTTTTAATAACAATAGCTCTTATCAATCTTTTTTCATTGGCGCCTAGTATTATTCTTCCAGGGCGAATTTCAAGAGATTTAATAGTGAATTCCCCTTTTTTTGCAAGTTTTTCTCCATTATAAAGGCATGAACTAATCCAAGCACTTTTATATCGCTTATCTGTTGAGTCCTTATACCAAGCTTGAAATGAAATGCTCTCATTCGTATATGAGTGAGACACATAGTCTCCAATAGAATACACCCTTTTGGTAGGTGCCATCCTGGTATATTCTTTCCCATTTTCAAACACTCCTATTTTTATTGCTGTTACTCCTCTAATTTTTTCCTTCCCTTTATTATCCTTAAATATAGGAATATTAGTGCCTTCTATTAAATAGCAATTATTATATTCGGGAGTATGAATAACATAGCTTATTGAATTGCTGATTTGTCCATTTCTCTCAAAGAGAATTATTCCCTCTTTTTTTGAAGGAACAGAAATAGCCATGACCGAATCCGATACATTAACAATTTTTACTTTTTTTTCATTAACGCAAACTTGTATGTCTTTATTCTTAGAAAAATTTTCACCTAGTATTTCAAGACAATTGCCATTAACTCTGAACGATTCTAAAACAGGCATCGTTGCCAAATTTTTGTCATGATAATCAAATAGCAAACTTATAAAACCCAAGTACTTTGCACAATCCTTTTTATTTTTACAGGGAAGCTCAATTGCTATCTCAGTACTATCATTGTGTCCTCTGTCATTTCTAATTAGCCTAATTGCTCCACTAAATAGTTGTTTTGCTCCAAGTTGCTTATTGCTATTGTGTGAAACAATTAAATGATTATTATCAAAAACGTCATCAATAAGCGATGTTCCATAGGTTCGTTGCCCTAATAATTCTTGCAGTTTACTTTCAAGTAGCATTAAGCTATCTAAAATTGCTCCATCGTAGTCTTGGTTGGAAATTTTTATTTTTATTTTTTTATTTTTTTCTATTTCTAAGTGTAGAAAGTCCATGTCTAAGTTATTTAAAAAAGCTACGTGATTATCCCAAAGAAGCGGCAGAAAAACAACGATTAAACTCAATCCCCCTCCACATCCGCCAAAGTTCGAGAATTGTCCCGTCCGTTCCGCCAGAGCAGTTTAATTGCTTTGGCAAGTAATTTGTTAGAGTTAAAACTATTGATCTTACAAATATTCTACTAGCGCCTTTTCCAAATCCTCAATTTTAGGAAATTGGTATATATCACCAAGACAATGCTCGATCGCATAAAGTCTGATTCTCTTTTTAGTCAGAGACTTTGATAGCTTGAATTAGCTGCCTTTGATTGTTTTAATTCCCCAATTCTTTCGCCGCTTCTTGAATGGTCGCTTTAAATAATTTTTCTAAATCTTTATACTCACCTTCATCTGCTTTTTGCAAAGCTTTTACATATTTTTCTCTTCCACTTGGTGTTTCCACTTTTAATTCTATTGGAGGCAAATTGAGATTTAGAAGAATAATGTTAGTAAGCAGTCTGCCGATTCTGCCATTATAATCAATAAAAGGGTGGATCCAGAGAAAGCGGTGATGAGTCCAAGATAGAAATTCAATTAGGTTTTCAATAAAATTTTGATTATTGATATTTTCCATATATTTTAATCGCATTTTAATATCTTTCACAAAATCTTCCATTAATTGTGGTACTAAATAATATTTTGGAGGTTGGTGATGTGAAACTTTTACTTCGATATTACGAAACTTCCCTCCCATTTCCGGAAATATCCAACCAAACCCGAGATTGTGAATTTTCTTAATAAAAGAAGCAGAGATAGGTATTTTGCCGGTTTTATGTTTTTGGAGAATAAAATCCCAAATCTTCTTAGTTCCCTCAATTTCTAAAGGGATTAGTTCTGATCTTGGAATAATTCCAAAAGCAGTTTTTTTATAACTGGTTTCTCCCCTCTTTTTTGTCATATTATTTGGATTTATTCAAAACAGAATTGACCATCTGCTTTGTTGTTTCAGGATTCTCAGTCTTAGTGGTGCGATAGATCATTTTATTAACAAAGGCATTTAGATATGCCTTTTTTTTTCTTCCGTTAGGTGCTGCTTTTTGGTAGTTTTTGAAAACTTTTAAAATTCCTAATGTAGTCATTATATTATGATTTTAATAACGTTTACATTTTACACAGTTAACGCTGGTTTTTAAATAGATTAATTTGGCCAAAAAAGTTCTAATCTCGTCTACTTCCTCCCCCCAGTTAAAAAGAGTCAATTATCTCAAACAAAAATCCAATAGAAATATTTCATTGCAAGTATTCCCCTGACATAATTCCTGACTTCCTGTTATTGTTACAGTGCAATCTGCACCAAAAAAATATTTAAAAATACAAACATGAAATCTTTCTCTAAATACTTTTTTCTCGCATCAACGCTAGTTTTAATTATGTCTTACTCGGCCACCGCATTGGCAACAATTTTTCCTGATGTCCCTGCAGACCACCCGCATGGTGAAGCCATTAATTATCTAAAAAATAATAATGTTATCAGCGGATATCCCGATGGCAGTTTCAAACCTGAAAGCAATGTTAACAGAGCCGAATTACTAAAAATACTCGTTAAGCCCCTAATACCCGAAGACATAAATATGCAAAATTGCTTCCCGGATGTTCATGATGAATGGTTTTCTTCCTATGTTTGCTATGCTCAGCGGAATGGTTGGATCTCCGGTTATCCAGACGGGACATTTAAGCCTTCAGATCCGGTTAAAAAGGTTGAAGCCATAAAAATGATTGTTAATATTAATCAGTTAATATGGGAGGACAATAATTTTAGCAATGATGCGAGCAGGTTTTTAGATATCGACAATAATGCCTGGTATTTCCCTTTTTTAAGAATTGCTGATAACAGAGGGCTTCTGGATTCATTTGAAAATTTATACAGTCCTGCATCATTTATTTCCAGAGGAGAAGTAAGTGAAAACATGTATAGAGCTTTGTACATCAAAGAGCATTCATTAACGAATTTTTATGATAAAGGAGGATTAACCACTTCCCCAACTCCAAAAACTCCAACCCCAACCCCAACCCCAACCCCAACCCCAACCCCAACCCCAAC
>JAHJTR010000155.1 GCA_018829865.1 Patescibacteria group bacterium
CAGGCTTTCATACATCAAAAAAAGTAAAAATACCAGCCAATGTTACAATTGTTTCTTTGCCGCCATATTCACCACAGCTTAACCCGATAGAAAAGCTTTGGCAGTATCTTCGTCAGCATTACTGGTCGAACCGGGTTTATACCGATTATGATGATCTGCGAGAGGCTGGGGTTGATGCTTGGCAAAAAGTCTGTCTTAATCAGTCAAAAGTCAAATCTGTCTGTCGTGCAAAATACATCGAACGCGCACTTTTTTAGGAGGATTGGTATAATTATTCGATTATTCATTTTTGGCAAACAGACAGCGAAGCCGAGAGAATAGAAAAATAGGATTTGCAATTTGATTATAACAACTTTTTTGTTTTATTTCGAAACTTTGTATATCATCATCAATTACTAGTTCATATCGATAAGGAGTTTCAAAGCCCATGGGAACTAGTTCTATGTGACAATTGATAAATTCTTTATGTGAATCTGGCAATAGTAACCTAATTTCTGATAAAGCTTGAGAATTAATGATTATTTCGTCTATTTTTCCTATTTTTTTTGTCCGTTTCGCTCAAATATCACTTGGGTTTTACCAATTTGAATAGTATTTGCCCAAAAAACCCTTCTGCCTTTAGGATTAAAAGACCAGAATACCAATCTGTCTATGTTTTTATCCCACAATATGTTATCTTGTAAAATCATAAAAAGTGCCTCGTTATCCACCATTTCGTCAAAGCAGAACTCGTGGTTTTTAAGTATTTTTTAATAAATTTTCCACAATATACATAACTTCATATATGACAAGAACTTATATATTTTAATTAAGTTTATAAAAGTTTATTTTTTTTTGACTATGACCGATAAAACAAGTATGATGAATAACATAAAGGCGGATGGAAGAATGGAGTGGATGATAGATATTATGTTAGGGATAACAAAAGGAAATGCTAATTTCCGCTAGTTTTTGCCGATTCCAATAAAGGAGAGTTATGAGTCTGTTAGTATTAGCGGAGAAATATTCAGCAGAGAATTATTTCGATATTTTTTGGCTTCATCAAACTATTTTAGTGTCACCGGAGGGATCCTCAGGACCTCATGAGGTTGAGGTTATCGTCAATGGTATAGTTAAGCCCTCTGCTCGGAACCAAAGTTTGACTTTTTGCCATCTCGGCGAGATTTATGGTCTTGAGAATCAATCCGGAAAATGGTTAGACGCGTGGGAAAATCCCTCCCGCGATTGGTTTGTGTCAAAAGTCTTAAATAATCCTGTTGTATCAGAAAATGAAAGAATAATGAAATGTAGTGAAGATAGGGGCAAGTTTAAGTTTCGTACATTCCTTCTAAATACTTTTTCTATAGATGCTACCACTTTTGTATCTACATCTGGCAATTTGTCCAAACCTAGCAATCTGTCTAATATTTCTGTTTGTTGTAACGAGGAAGATAAAGAAATTCCGAATATAAATCACGAGCCCTCTTTAGAGACATCTTGTCCAATTTATAGTAAGTTTTCAATTAACTTTGAAGAAGAGTCAACACAGTTGTTTAGAATTCGTTTTAAAACAAGATATTATAAACCTCTCCAATCGCAAATAGTTATAACTGTAGGAGGAGTTGAGAAATATACTAAAGATATCAAAAGATTCTGTAATAATTCAACGAGATGTAAAGAACTTAAGGATGCAATTGACAATTATAATTTAAAACCTCAACCTCCTATTGAAGTGGTAATTATTGGGCATCCAATGATGACGCTTAATTTCGAGTCTAAGGTGTTAGTAGATTTTGACGTAGAAACAAAAGATACACCAATTAATTCAGCAGCCTGTTTGTCTCGTGCAGCAATGTTTATAATGGATCGACCTGGTAGTATAATTAAAGCAACTTCAACGATACCTGAACATTTCTCGCTTATTTCACCAACCTATCAGGCTTTCCAAAAAGATTTTAATGATGAACTGCGGAGATACGATTCAAAAAAAGGCCGGTAGGGTGTCGATTTATGCATTACAGGAGAAATATTTCAAAACGTTTGATAAAAGATAGTGAGTTGTTTTACACTAGTGAGACAGGTCATAAAATGGAATATGACCATAGAGCGATGGTTCATAGTGGTATTATAGATTCTGTTTGCTTTTATAAAATGGAACAAGGCCAAAGAAGTGTTTTTTCAAGAGCTGCTAACTTAGCATTAAGTTGGGCCGTTAAGGCTCCATATGGTAAAGATTTTGGAACTGATTCATTAGTTAAGTGTCTAAATTTATTTTTGAAATGGGAAGGGTCTAACTGTATAGCGAATAAGTTTGGTGCAAAGGGCAGCTTTGAAAGTGAACTGGGACAAGAAATCAACAAGGTTTCTCTTAACTCCAATTGGCAGACTGCTTATGGAAAGCCTCATTTTTTCGGCAGATAGAACGTCTCTGCGGATACCATTGGGTTTGTTTAGATAGGAATCATATTGACTTTCATGAGATAAAATTATGTCATAACAAGAAGAAAAATGATTGACAATATATTCGTTTTTTAAAGAATGCTTTCGTATTTAATAGATTCAAAGTTATGCCAAGAAGCTCATTTTTTTGCAAAGCGTGAGTCTAAACGCAATGCCCCTTCTCTTTTTGGGGTTACCGACGGCAAGGCTGTAGGCACCTATTTTGAACATAAATTCAGAAATTATCTATATGAGAAATATGATTTTACGGCAGGCAGTTCGGCTTCAGGCATTGATTTTCCACA
>JAHJTR010000156.1 GCA_018829865.1 Patescibacteria group bacterium
AGCTGGAATTATCAAAGATACAACACCCAATAAAAAACGAAATAAAGTTTATGCTTTTAATGAATTAATAAAACTTCTGAATAAATAACCTGAATAATTACTAAGAAAAAACAAGAAGCAAAAC
This sequence comes from Patescibacteria group bacterium, assembly GCA_018829865.1. Taxonomy (GTDB): domain Bacteria; phylum Patescibacteriota; class Gracilibacteria; order UBA1369; family JAHJTR01; genus JAHJTR01. Next base: position 125 of record JAHJTR010000156.1, read on the forward strand.
AGATTCAACAACCACCCAAAACAAACATTTTGTAATATCCAAAATCTTACGGCATTATACACAGTACAAAAACAAAATTTAAATCCATAACAATATTATCAAATGCAAAAAGTATTCAAAACACTGATTTTAGGCTTAACTGCCTTGCTGATAACAACAATCAGCACCAGCTTCATCAATGCCGCCATCCCCGTCCCCAACATCAACACTAATGCAGCAATTGCGGTTCCACAGCCAACCGAATTCCCAATCCCAACTTTATACAACAACGATGCCACCGCTGGCACAACTATCACCAAATCAAATTTCAGCGATTTAACAACCTCCAACCAAAACTTCCCCGCCATCAATTACCTAAATTCCAACAACATCATCCAAGGCTATCCGGACGGAACAGTCGGCGCCAGCAAATCAATCAACCGCGCCGAATTCACAAAAATCATCCTCGAATCAAAAGACAAAATAACCGAAGGTGGCATCGAAATAAAATACGACCCAGCCTACTCCTTCCCCGACATAAAACCAAGCGACTGGTTCGCAAAATACGTCTCCACAGCAAAAAAACGAGGCATCTTACAAGGCTACCCCGACGGCTACTTCCATCCTGAAAGAAACATCAATTACGTGGAATCATCAAAAATCATCACCAACACTTTTGAAATAGAAGAACAATCATTAAACAATGAAGCCGACCGACCCGTTTATCAAAGCGAATCCTCAGACGACTGGTATTATCCATTCCTAAAACGCGCAGAAACAACAAACACCTTTTTCATCCCAGCAGGCAGTAGCACCTACAATTTCGACTTAAGCAAACCAATCACTCGCGGCACAGCATTTGAAAATCTATACCGAACCATTATTATAAAAAAAGATGATCGCAGATTTTTCCCTGACTACAAACTGGAATTCGCCGATTATCAAGTGGCAGCTGATTTCGCAGCAGGCGAAGAAATCAAAATCCCGGTTTTCTATAAAGGCCAAATCGAAAACTTAAGGCTCACGATTTCAAAGGTCGCTGATCCAAAATATCTGGCAGCCGACCCTAATGACGTCGAAATCAAAGATGGTCTCGAGCTCAAAGCGATCAACAAAATCGTCCTCCAAAGCGAGGGCAAGAATCGTTACGGCTACAATCGTTATCCCGCAAGTTTCACTTTGCCCACAAATGATCCGGGTATTTATTATTTGGAGTTAAGCGGAGATTACCTCACTCCAACACATTTATTAATCAATATCACAAATTACGCAATGGCCAGCCAAAAAGATGGCCAAAAAAATCTCATTTGGGTTCTAAATCACAATAAAAAACCGGCAAGCGGAGCCACTATCACAAGTTATGAAGTTAAAAAGGTAGAAGATCAAATCAACTACACTCCAAAAACACTCGGCACCACAAACACTCAAGGAGTTTTATATGCCACCGAATTAACAAACCAAAACGCACTCATCGCTCAAATCGGAGACGAATACGTAAGCCTGATAAAAAGAGGCGGCAGATCAATCGAACCACTTGTCGACTTCGCCCCCCAAGAAGATTTTCCAATTCCAAACACTCCTCAAAAAAACACTCTAAGCACCTTCAGCTACACCGAAAAACCAATCTACAAACCCGGAGACACCATAAATTTCAAAAGCATTATCAGAGTAAGAGAAACCGGCGGCTACAAAGTACCAGCAGCAGGCACAAAAGTTAAAGTACTAATCGGCACCTACAAAAACGGAGAAAAAAAAGTTTACGAAAAAACACTGGAAACAAACTCCTACGGATCAATAACCGACACATTCAACGTTTCAAGCGAAGTCCCAACCGGCAGCTATTACCTAAAACTCACACTCGAAAATAACGACAATCAAAGCTCAAATGAATACGACGTTTTCCAAGTACAAGCCTACAAAAAAGACGAATACCAAATCAACATCGACACAGCCAAAACCGATTTCGTCGATGGCGAAACAGTCAAAGTCACCGTCGACGCCAAATATTTCTTCGGCACACCCGTTAAAGGCGAAACCGTAGATTACAAAGTCACATTGGGCCGCACTTATAATTACCCAATCCCACTTAGAGATGATGTATTTTTGCAGGAGTATCAAGCCACCATCCTCCCAGAACCTTGGAATTACAGACAACAAATAATCAAAGAAGGATCAGGAACATTAAATAACGACGGAACCTTCAGCTTTGAA
>JAHJTR010000157.1 GCA_018829865.1 Patescibacteria group bacterium
AAGTTTCTCCTCAATATTTAAAAGAAAATAACTTAGCAATTTTCTTTCAAGTTTTGATTTTATTTCAAACATACAAAAGTAATTTATTACTACAATTATAGTATAATTTGACTATAAAATTATGTCAAATTAAAAACTTTTTAAAAATCAAAGGATGCTACTAATATTGTATCGAGCTCCAATTCAATGCTCCGAACCAACCATCCCCAACCTTGCGAACCAAAATCTTTTAAGATATATTTACGCTACATTTCAACTAAAATACAGGGCCATAGTGTCAGTGGTTAGCACGGCGGTCTCCAAAACCGCAAGGCCGGGTTCAAGTCCTGGTGGCCCTGCCAAGTCGAATTAACTAAAAACAAAAAAATGAAAAACAAAAAATGCGAATGCAAAGAAAATTGTTCTTGCGGCTGCCCATGCAAAGGTTATGGCCACCGAATAGGCCTCTTCTTTGTACTACTTTTTGCACTCTGCTTCGCCTGGTTTTACATCCATCCAACCGAGCAAGATTTGCACATGAAACTATTCCAGATTTCCTTCTTCGAATTCGATGGCATGAACCTAAAAAGCTTCCTACTCGGAGCAATCCAAACCTACGTCTGGGGATATATCGCAATTATTCTTTGGCATTTAACAGGATATTGCCCAATTTATAAAATGCTGAAAAAATAATCCGGCAATCAAACAGTTTGCTATAAAAAACACCATTTCAGGATTTGATTATTCATAACCACAAATAATCAAATCCTGATTTGTATTTAACATCTCAAATCATATAACTAACTCCCATAAATTAGGAATTATTCGCCTAATAATTTGGAATTAAAAATTCACTCCCCATATTATAAAAAAACTCAATTCACCAAATAAGCTATAATAATTTATGCAAAACAAAGTATAAAAAAATATTATGAAAACCACAAACCTCAAAATCACCGGAATGACCTGCGCATCATGCGTTTTACATATCGAAAACGATCTCAAAAAACTCGATGGAGTTAAAGACGCCGTCGTAAACCTCCCACTAAAAAGAGGCAGCGTCACTTACGATGAAAACAAAATCGACATCAAAAACATCATTGCCGCAGTAAAAAAAGCCGGCTACATCGCTGAAACAGAAGACGAACATCAAATGGATCATCACAAAAAAAACAGCTCCACCGAAGACCACGCAGCCCACGCCCAAGCCGAAACCAAATCACACATCAAAGACAGACTAACCAAATTATTAATTTCACTAATTTTAAGCATCGCAATACTCTCCCTCGGATTCATCTTCAAAATCGAACGCGGTATGGAAATCATGATGATTCTATCCCTAATAATTCTCCTCACAAGCGGCCGCGATTTCTTCACCCGCGGCATCCCCGACCTGTTCAAAGGCCGCCCCGCAATGGACACCCTAGTCGCTCTCGGCATCGGCGCCGCCTTCCTCTACTCCTCATATCTCACCCTCTTCACAAATATCAATGAAGAATATTTTATGGACGTCGCAATCATCACCACATTTATTCTCTTAGGTAGATTTTTGGAGGCGAAAGCGAAAGGCAAAGCAAGCACCGCAATCCGCAAACTGCTCGAACTCTCCGCAAAAATCGCTCATCTAATCAATAAAGACGGCCAAATCCAAGATATTCCGGCCGATCAAATAAAAATAGCCGATTCGCTAAGAGTTAAGCCCGGAGAAAAAATCCCCACTGACGGAATTATCACAGAAGGAAACCCAACAATTGACGAATCAATGGTAACAGGCGAAAGCATCCCCGTCGACAAAGCAAATGACGACAAAATAATTGGAGCCACCTTAAACGGCAATACGGCATTTACCATGAAAGCCACTAAAATCGGATCAGACACAGTACTCTCCCAAATAATCAAAATGGTACAAGACGCCCAAATGAGCAAAGCACCGATTCAAAAACTGGTCGATCTGGTCGCAGGATATTTTGTCTGGGGTGTAATTTTAATCGCCACAATCACTTTCATCGGCTGGGCAATTTACAATGGCGAAATAACAAGTGCAGCCCTTATTCCAACAGTAGCCGTCTTAATTATCGCATGCCCCTGCGCTCTGGGCCTGGCAACTCCGATTTCGATAGTTGTAGGTTCAGGTAAAGGAGCACAGCTGGGTATATTGATAAAAAAGACCGAAAGCTTAGAAAAAGCTCACAAAATAACAGCCATAGCCTTCGATAAAACCGGAACCATCACCAAAGGCCGCCCGGAAGTTCAAGAATTTAAATTGCTAAGCAGCGAAAAACAAAAAGCCTATGAAATCGCCTTAGCCCTAGAAAAACACTCCGAACATCCTCTGGCAAAAAGCATCATCACTTATACCGAAAATCTCGAAGTTAACAATATCGAAGAAACCGTAAAAGAATTCAAAGCCATAGTCGGACTAGGCGTTGAAGGTAAAATAAAAGAAGAAACATATCATTTCGGCAGCAGTAAATACATGGATCAACTAAAAACACTAAACAACGAATCCAACACAGAAATCGAAAAAATGGAAAATAAAGGCTACACGGTTCTTTGCCTAGCAGACGACAAAAATATTCTAGCCATATTCGGAGTTCAAGACGGCATCAAAGAAAGCTCAAAAGACGCAATAAAGCTCCTCCATAAACGCAATATAAAAACAGTAATGATCACCGGAGACAATCAAAAAGTTGCAGAAGCTATTGCCAAAGAAGTCGGCATCGACGAGGTTCACAGCAATATCACTCCTGACAAAAAAACTGAAATCATCATAGACCTTCAAAATCAAGGATATTACGTCGCCATGGTCGGAGACGGAATCAACGACTCCCCCGCCATCGCCAAAGCAGATGTGGGCATCGCAATGGGCACAGGCACCGATATCGCAATCGAAACCGGCGATTTGGTACTTGTAAAAGGTGACTTACAAAAAGCCGCAACCGCCATAGAACTCTCACGCGCGACACTACGAAACATCAAACAAAACCTCTTCTGGGCCTTTATCTACAACACAATCGGCATCCCCCTAGCCGCATTCGGGTTTTTAAACCCGGCCTTCTCAGCAGCCGCAATGGCAGTCTCATCCGTTTCGGTGGTATTAAACGCCTTAAGGTTGAAGCGATTTAAAGCTGAATATTAATCAGGGCAACATATCTCCTTTTTTATCAAAAGTTGCCACTTCATAATCCTCTTCTCCATCGGGAAATATTACTAAACAAGTGCTTATTTCTGCCCCACGACAAATAAATTTAATATTTTGAATTAAAAGTCTGCCTTCATCATCAAGTTCAGCATCCAACAAATACAATTTTCCATCCATAAATAAACCAAAAGCTCTTTTAGCAGCTATCCTGATATGATCAAGGTTTACAAGATTACCTGCCGCATTATCAGCCTCAAGCATTTCTTCAATTTTTTCACTTGTTCCCTCTTTAGGCAACTCGACCATTGGACTTATCTTGGCACCCCAGCTCACAATCCCATATCCCCCTTCCATTTCAACACCTCGCAACATATTTATCTGCTCACGAATTTTTTCTTCCATTTTTCCAATTGCTTCTTGCTCAAAAAAAGCATTAATAAAAGATTTGTTTGCTACCAAATATCGCCATACCCCATATATATTCTCCAAAAGTTCAGCCAATTCAATTTTTTCAAGCAATAAATCCCAACATTTTTGGCAAACAACATTGATATCGTTTTCATCATTCAAAATCATCATGATCGACGGTAAAAGATTACGAAGATGTTCTTTAGTCCACAGATCCTCTGATTCAGTTTGTCGCTCACCCATATTTGTTACCTTTAAAAAAAATTTCTTCTCCCTCCGATTCTTTTATAAATAATTACTATTAAAGAAAAAGAGAGCTCAAAATACAGCAAAATCATACTTTTAAGCAAGATAAATTTTCGTCAACTCAAAAAACACCCCAGTGAATAATAATTGAGCATATTATAATACATTGTTTTTATTCTGATTTTTTTAACTATTTAAATCTAATTACAATACTTATTGCTCTATCATTTTTATTAATGCTAATTTTCCAACTATGTAATTCAACCAATTCTTTCACGATTGAGAGACCAATTCCCTTCCCCCCTTTCAAATCCCCATTGGTTCCCCTGTAATGTCTTTCAAAAAATTTCTTTACATTAATATTCTCTATTTCATCTATCAAGTTTGTAATTATAAATTCTTTTTTGTTCAAATTAATATTAATGAAACCATCTTTTTTTGTGTATTTAAGCGCATTTGACAATAAATTCCGAAAAATCAGCTTCACACTTGTTGCCTCTCCTACCTGATAAATGCCATTTTGAATTTTATCTTTATCAATAACAATATCTTCTCGATGATACTTTTTAAGTAAATCTGCCAGAGTTTTATTAAGTATCGAAGAAATATTAATTCTATTTAAAGAAAATTTCGCCTGCTCATGAAATGCACGAGAACTTAATAATTTCAATGAATCATGGGCATAAAATAAATCCTCTTTAATCGATGCAATTCCCTTTTTATATTCTTTTGATTTTTCGGATGCTTCAACTGTCGTTAAGGCAACACTAATTGGAGTAAGGAGTTCATGATGACAGTTTTGTGCAAATTCCCTGGTTTGCTCAATAGACTTTCTAAGCGGTTTTAAAAGCCATTTTGACACAATTAATCCTGCAAAATAAGTCAAAATTAATATCAATAAAGTAACCCCAAACATCGTAACAAACAGACTTTTTTGCTGATCTTGCGTAAAAGGACAATATTGCGCAGCCTGAACTATATATCCGCTATAAATACCACTATTAATATTTGTTGTATACAAGTAGACACATGTATTTTCAATAATCTGCTTGTTAAACCCTTCCGTATCGACGTCTATAAACAATGCATTAAATAAATCAGAAGAAAATAAAATATCTCCGTTAGGCTTTATTACCCTTGAAAAAACACGTTTGTTTGCCTGAAGGTTATCAAAATCAACAATGATATCCTGATCTACCTCATCATCCAAGACCTCAGAAAGAATCTTGTTTTCTTTAGAAATAGTTTTGTTCCGTATAACATTAATATTCTGAACATATTGCTCACTTTCATCTTTATCAGAAATACTTTGAGACTGATATTTAACGCTTTTTTCTGCCAAATTATCCTTCTCAAAATCATTAACTATCTCAAAAATACTTGCATTGAGAATTTTTTCAGCCTCAGCATCCATTTTACTTACAACAAGAAAAATAATGCTAATAGTAGTAATTAAAATAAACCCACTTAATGATATGGCAAAAAGAAGGGCGATTTTCTTTCTTGTTGATGCAAATGAGGTTTTCATACTTTTATTCAATCATATATCCTCCACCCGGTATAGTTTTGATTACCTCTTTCCCCAGTTTTTTTCGCAATCTAGCCACATGTACTTTTAATGAATCAGAAAAAAGTACATCCTGATCCTCATTCCCCCAAACAGTTTCATAAATTTCTTGTGAATTTTTTGCCTTACCACGATTTAATATCAAATATTCAATAATCCGATATTCAAGGGGAGAAAGCCTAACGTCTTCATCATTAATAGTGATCCTTTTTGCAACCAAATCAATAGTGATGTCGGCTTCCAAATAAAATTTTGTAGATTTATCTTTAGATTCTCTTCTAAACAAAGCCCGAATTCGTGCAAGAAGTTCATCCATTAAAAAAGGTTTTGTTAAATAATCATCAGCGCCAAAATCTAATCCCTGAACCTTTGATTCTAAATCTATGCGTGCGGTAAGCATCAATATTGGTGTATCAATCCCTTTTCTACGAAGCTCTTCACAAACATCAAGCCCATCACCATCAGGTAAATTAAGATCAAGAATTATCACATTATAATTATTAACAGATGCCTTGTACCTGCCATTTTCAGCAGTAAAAGCTAAATCTGCATTATAGTTTTCATGGCGGAGAACAGTTGCAATATTCTCCGCCATTTTCTTATTGTCTTCTACAATGAGTATGTTCATTATTATTTTTTATACATCTTTTCATATGAATCATATTGATTTGTTTTCTGAAAAGATCTTCCATCTAAACTTGCATTAACATCATCACTTTCAAGCACTTCCAGATATTTACGCTTTTCTATTAAAATTTCAAGATCTTCATCAAATTCTCCTTTCAATCTTTCATTTGCAATCTTCAATTCATCTATTAGCTTATCAGATCTGTCTCTTGCAGCTTCATTATCATTTTTATCTAAATCTTCATAAACATCCCATAGTATTTCAGCCTTATATGACTGCATATAATCATAATATACCTTATCATCAGCAAGGGCATTAACGTCAGTATCCACGATATTTATCTTAACAGGCACCTTAATAATTTCATCCTGATTGGTATTTACATTATTAAACTTTATCTTTAAATCTGCAAAATCAAGCTTTGAAAGACTTAATTTCTTAAAATCTTTTGCTTTAATTTCAAACAAATATGATACTTCACGATCAGAATAAATGTCGTGAGGACTATAATACTCCGAATCTTCAAGCTCATACCCAATTCCCCTCACAACCTCAAAATTATTATCGATATTAAACTCAACCGTAATATCGCGAGCCACTGTATTTAAAACATTTTCAAATTCCTCAGTAAAAATATGTTCCGCATCACGTGGATCTTCAAGAAAGTAATAATTACCATTACCCGCGCGTGCAACCTTTGCCATTAATTGCTCATCATAATCCGAGCCGACTCCGATTGTTGAAATCGTAATATTGTCACCTGCCAACTCCTCAACAATATGAGCAAGTTGACCGGAATCAGATACTCCCACATTAGCAAGCCCATCAGAAAGCAGAATTACACGGTTTATATACTTTGAAGAATCATACCTTTTAACGTTTTTAAGACCTTCACGAAGCCCCCCTTCAAGATATGTTGATCCCCTACTATAAACACCATCAACTGCGCTTAAGAACTCTCTCTCCTCAAAATGATTCGCTGAATAAATGGTTTCAACTTTATCATCATAAATCACCAATGAAATCCTATCATCATAACTTAATAAAGGAGTAATTTTATGAAGAGCTCTTTTAACATAATCAATTTTAGATCCCCCCATTGAGCCACTTCTATCAATAACAACAGAAAGGTTAAGCGGTAACCGTTTCTGTTGATCTGAAATAAATTCAGCTTTTTTGCCTTTTAAAGTGATTAACATATAAGCCAATCCATCTTTAATTGAAATTTTATCACTACCAAGTTGAACCCGAACATCAACAGTTCCTTTGTCAAAAACATACTCGTTTGAATCAGCCATACCGGTACTTTCGTAAATAGGAACAGAAAGCGAAGTTTTCGCATTTGTTTCATCCGGAGGATTTGCCTGCCCAATTAAAAAACCGGTTATCCCGATCATAATTATTGAAATGCAAGCAAGAAGAATTGCTTTGTTTTTACCCATAAAGATAGGGTTAAAAAATATTACAGCTCAATAATACTCAAAGAACGGTTACAGTTTGGTTAACTAATCCCAATACCCTTCTACAAGGCATAAAACCCTAAA
>JAHJTR010000158.1 GCA_018829865.1 Patescibacteria group bacterium
GATGGGAGTGGCTACGGCCTTAATGTTGTTTTCGATTTAACTTAAAGTCGGGTCATGCCCTGGTCAGTATTTAATTATGATTGGTAGAAGGGGTGGAGTCAAGTTTTTTGGATTTGGGGTGTTAATATACCTCTTTGAGGTAACAGTCTTCGCAGTATATTTTCTCGGGGCGGTTAGGATTGTAGGTGGTTTGAATGTTGGATGAACATTTGTGACATTTACGGCTGAAAAGTTTACGGGGATTACGCAATCTAATGCGATTGCTATAACGTTCATCGGGATGTAAATGGGGGATAGGAAGATTGTGTTTTCTGTAAAATTTTAATTCCTGAGAGATTATTTTGAAGGGTTTTTTTGATACTTCGCATTCAATAGCCCAATTCAAGATATCATCGGGTACTTTAGAGATTTCATCAGGAAGACGGCTTGCAGGAATGATTTTATCCCCATTTGCTGTCTTTTTCGTATTTTCTTTCCATTTTAATCCCATATTTAATACCTCTTCCTTGTTTAATGGGAAGTGCTCTTGGGCAATTGTTTCATTATATGCAAATGGGCTAAAATGTGCAGGAGGAAACTCTCCCCATTCTTTTGTCTTTATCATATGTTCAATTATCTTTGGCACTAATTTCTCATATTCCTCTTTTGAATATTGTTTATTTAATATGCAATATTTATCATTTTGAATTCCGATGCAGCCGAAGCAATTTTGAGTTCTAAAGCAGATAATTCCATAAATTATATTTGAAGTATTAATACAGCAAACGTTAGAAAATAACATATGATAACATCCGGCTCCACCACCCATGCTCTCATATAAGAGTGATGAATCTTCACCGCAATAGGTGCAATCATAAGAATCTTTGAGTCTGGGAAAGCCATTTAAAATATATTTACAGTCTTCACATCCCTTACTTAAAGTGAAACACTCATGGCAATTTTTTGACTGAAAGATGTATTCTCCGGTGCAATTTTCGGACATTAAATTATGATTTGCACGTTTAATATATTTGATTTTTTCCTCAGTCCATTGCCGAGTAGCTTTTTGTAAGCCGGAATAAGTATTTAGTTTATATTTGTCTAATTCATTAAAATAATTTTCTTTTGAGTACTGTTTGTTTAAAATGCAATATTGTTTATTTTTTAGGTTAAAGCAAAAGGTGCAATTTTTGCATCCTGTACAATCTTCTAAAAACCACGAATCACTGCAATTTTTTGAATGTAATACAAATTTACAGTTGTAACAATTTTCAGATTGTATGCATTCATAACAACATTCGTTTTCAAAAACAAACAGGCAATCGACACAGTCTTTTGATTTTTCCGCATTGTAGCAATAAAGACTATCTTCCAGATAATTTCCTGCAAAACAAAGATAACAATTTTTATTACCGGCATTGTAATTCGTATATAAACTATTTTCTGTATCTACTGTCATTATGTGTGGCATTGGTACGTTTAACATTAATTCGTGAAATTGCTCAAAAAATGGTTTATCAAAATCAAAATCACGACCATATTTTTTAGCATCAAATTGATCGCTCCACCATATTTCCTTGTCGTATACTGTTATTTCTGAGTTCGGTGAATATAGCGAAATAAGTTTTTTGTCGGTTGAATCACATTTGCGTTCATAAAGATTCCTGTCATTTCGCCAAATCATACGTCGTTGTTGTCGGCAGTCGGGGCATAAGGTTGGCTCCGGAATTGTATATTTTTTATTATCAAAAACCGGACTGACTTGATCATAAAAAGTACGATCCGGATCAGTTACTTCAAATCCTGTGTTGCATTGCTTGCATTTTTTCATAGTGCTATCAGAATAGCTTTCAATCATGCAAATTCAAAATAAAAAAGGGTTAGGAGATTTTTCCCTTGAATTAATGCGTAATGATTCTGTGCGATGATTTTCCCTGGGGATTTTTTGGGGGAGTTTTGGGAGGAGGCCGGGCTGTTTGGGCGGACAAAGCTTGGGAGACCAAAATTGCCTGTTTTTCAGCGGCTGGGCTTGTGGGAGGCCGGGCTGTTTGGGTGGGATAAAGTTCAGGAATCTAATCTGCCTGCGTTTCAGCGACTTGGCTTTGTGGGAGGCTGGGTTGTTTGGGCGGACAAAGCTTGGGAGACCAAAATTGCCTGTTTTTCAACGACTTGGCTTCGTGGGTGCTCAGGCTGTTTGGGCTGCCAAAGTATAGGGATCCAAACTTGCCTGTGTTTTAACGGCCGAGGCTGCTTGTCTTGCATTTTTGAGTTGACGAGGAATTGAGGTTTTTTAAAATTTCCATTATTTTCGCTCTCAAGCCACGGTTTCAAAATTTCCGTTTGGGGGATCGAAAAATATTAGATGCAAATAAAGGTGAGGGGTTGTGCACCGTTTGAGATATGGAGAAATTCGGATGTGAATCATCGATATAATAATCATTGCATAGTCGCATATTTAAGCCGTAAATCGGTTGTTTTTTGTTGGGGTAATTGTTAGTTTTATAGTGTTAATTAATC
>JAHJTR010000159.1 GCA_018829865.1 Patescibacteria group bacterium
GCAGAGCAGGTTTATAACTCAAATGCTATTGAAAATAGTACTCTTAGTCTTGAGGATACTGAAAAAATATTGATGCAAATTGATCTTGATCGATTTATTTCTGAAAGAGAGCTTTTTGAAGCAAAAAATTTGGCTAGAGTGGTTTCTTATATCAATACCAAGGCAAAAGAACAGGAATTAACTATTGAGATGATTTTGTCATTGCATAGGATGCTTCTTTCAAATATTAGTGATAATGTGGCAGGGCGATTTAGGAATCCTGATGAATGGGTTCGTGTTGGCAGTTATGTTGCCACGGATCCTAAAAAGGTGATGGGGCGAATTGAGGAGATGCTTGCTAAGTATTATTCTTCAAGCAATGAAAATATTATTAAAAAAATTGCTCTTCTGCATCTTACCTTTGAACATATTCATCCATTTGTAGACGGAAATGGGCGTATTGGAAGAGTGTTAAATAATTATATCCTTATAAGAGAAGGATTTGTGCCAATCAATATTAAATTCATTGATCGACAACTATACTATGATGCCTTTAAGGAATTTGATGAGAAAGGCAAAACTTCTACAATGGAAGCAATCGTTGGGAAGGCAATCACTAATAGCTATCATAAAAGATTGGCCTATTTAGAAGAGATGGAAATTGTGACGCTTGCTGAATATGCGAAAAGAAATAGAATCTCTCACTCAAATGCAATTAATAAGGCAGGGCGGCAAACTATTGAAGCTTTTTTGGAAAAAGGTGTGTGGAAAATTGGGGTGGCACTCAAGAAATAGATTTATGCATGATAATTTAGATATTTTAATTTGATTCTTAATTGAGTAATCCCAGTAATAAATGTGATTATTATTTCCTTCATTCCAAAATGATTAATTAATTATTTTTCACTCCTTCCCCTAAGCTCCTCAACAACTTCATCCAAATCTATTTCTTTTTCAGCCAGCAACACCAATAGGTGGTAAAGTAGATCGCCTGATTCTTCTATCACGCGTTGCTTTGTTTCACTTTTTGCTGCGATGATTAACTCGATGTTTTCTTCTCCTACTTTTTTTATTATTTCATCCAGTCCATCATTAAATAAACTCGCGGTATATGAATTCTTTGGTCTTTTTCTTTTTCGGTCTTTGATTATCTGAAATAATTCTTTCAGAAAAAGTGAGTTATTTTTTTTATCACCAAAGCAGGAATATTTATTTTTGTGACATGTCGGACCTTGAGGCTTTGCCATAATTAATAGCGTATCATTATCGCAATCGATTTTTATTTCTTTTACTTTAAGGTAATTTTTTGAAGTTTCGCCTTTTTGCCATAAACGATTCTTTGTTCGGCTAAAGAAAGTTGCTTTTCCACTTTTTTTAGTTTGAATGTAGGCTTCTTCATTCATAAATCCGAGCATCAAAACCTGCATTGTTTCGCTATCCTGCACAATGGCGGGGATTAAGCCGTTTAGTTTTTTAAAATTTAAGTTCATATTCTTATGGTTACGTTGTTTTTTAGTAAATATTGTTTGAGCTCGGGAATTTTTATTTCGCCGTAGTGGAATAAACTTGCCGCAAGTGCTGCGTCTACATTCGTGTTTTTAAATACTTTGAGAAAATCCTCTTTGCGGCCGGCACCACTTGAAGCGATAACAGGTATATTGACGGCACTACAGATCGCTTTTAAAAGTTCGATGTCGTATCCGGTTTTCATCCCGTCCCTATCGAGCGAGTTGACCAGTAGCTCCCCTGCTCCCATTTGAGCCATTTTGGTGGCGAATTTAATTGCGTCAATATTGGTGTTTTGGCGTCCTCCCTTAATAAAAATTTTCCATTTATTGTTAATTTTTTTGGGATCAATTGAAATTACCAGGCACTGAGAGCCAAATTGCTCTGCGGCTTTTTTAATAAAATCCGGATTTTTAACCGCATAAGAACCAATGGATACTTTGTCCGCCCCGCAAGCCAGAAGAGTTCTAATATCCTCGAGACTCTTAATCCCGCCGCCGACTGTAAATGGGATGTTTATGTTCGCTGAAATTTTTGATACCAGCTCATACAAAGTTTCTCTATTTTCAACTGTTGCCATTATATCCAGAAAGACAAGTTCATCGGCTCCCATTTCGCTGTAGTATTTCGCTAACTCGACAGGGTCTCCGGCATCCTTTAAATTGATAAATTTTTTACCTTTTACGACTCTTGAGTTTTTAATGTCCAGACAGGGAATAATTCTTTTTGCCAAATTATTTGGTGAGGCGAGTTTTACCTGCCCCTCATATAGCGCCTTGCCGATTATGCAGCCGTATGCGCCGAGTTTATCCAACTGTTTTATGTCTTCAGTGCTTGTTACTCCTCCTGCCACAATAACTTTAAATCCCTTGCCCAGGACTTTTTTGACATTATTTATATTAATACCCTTGAGCATTCCATCCTGTTTTACGTCGGTGAAAATAATAATTTCCAAACCTGTATCTCTAAGCCTATTAAGGGCATCTTCAATTGATTGGCTGCTCTTCTTTATCCATCCGTTTGTCATTATTATTCCATCTTTCGCGTCAACGGAAACGATAATTCTGTCTGCGCCAAAAGTATTTATCAGCGATCTAACCATCTTTGGATTGATGAAGGCTGAAGTTCCTAAAATTATTCTTCTAATTCCATAATTTAGGATTTTCTCAGCTTGTTTGTAAGTTCTGATTCCCCCGCCTGTTTGGATGTCTAATCCTGTCTCGTCAGCGATTTGAGCGATTTTTTTAAAATTCTTTGGTTTGCCGTTTTTTGCTCCTGCCAAATCAATAATGTGGATTAATTTTGTTCCCTGTTTTTTAAATTTTTTAGCAACCTTAACAGGATCACAGTCATATTTTTTAACTTTGGAATAATCACCTTGTTCTAGACGGACACATTTGCCATCTATTAAGTCTATTGCAGGTATAATTAACATAATTTACAAAAGTTATTGAGTAGTTTAAGTCCAATAGTTCCGGATTTTTCAGGGTGAAATTGTACTCCGTAAAAATTTATTTTATTTATTACCGATGTAAAAACAATTCCGTAATCCGTTGACCCGATTGAATTGGAATCTGCATCTACAAAATATGAATTTACAAAATAAAAATAGCTTTGGTCAGGTATATCTTTGAATAATAAATTTTGAGGAGTTAGCTGATCTATTTTGTTCCAACCAATTTGGGGAATTTTTACAGTTTTTTGGAGTTTGCGAACTTTTCCATCAATAATCCCCAGGCATTTAGTATTATTTTCTGCTGAATAATCCATTAATAATTGCATTCCTAAGCAAATGCCTAAGAAAGGGGCTTTGATTTTAGGAATTTTCCAGAGGAATCCCCTTTCTTTAAGCGTTTGCATTGCGCTTCCCGCAGCACCAACGCCGGGGA
This sequence comes from Patescibacteria group bacterium, assembly GCA_018829865.1. Taxonomy (GTDB): domain Bacteria; phylum Patescibacteriota; class Gracilibacteria; order UBA1369; family JAHJTR01; genus JAHJTR01. The sequence continues at coordinate 3,375 of JAHJTR010000159.1, forward strand.
AGATTGTTTTGCAATTGATATCCAGTTCTTTGCCTGAGCTGACAATTTTTGAGCTGACGCCAAGTTGTGTGAGAGCGTTTTGAACACTTTTTATGTTCCCAGCTCCGTAATCAATAATTTGAATCATAATCTTCCTTTGGTTGTTGGTAATAAATTTTTGGCTCTGGGATCTTCGTCCACAGCAAACCTAAGCGCTTTTGCAAAAGCTTTAAAAATTGCTTCAGCCATGTGATGCTCGTTTCTGCCATATTTTAGATTTACGTGGATGTTTGCCTGTATGTTGTCGGATATTGCTTTAAAAAAGTCTTCAAAAAGTTCTGTCGGCATATCGCCTACATACTCTCTCTTAAAAATGACATTCCAGACCAGATATGGTCGCCCTCCCAGATCCAGAGCAGTTTCAGCTAAACACTCATCCATTGGCAACAAAAAACCGTATCTTCGAATACCCTTTTTGTCTCCAAGAGCTTCTTTTAATGCTTGACCGAGAACAATACCAACATCCTCCACCGTGTGGTGCTCATCCACTTTTAAATCACCTTTAGCTGTAATTTTTAGATCAATTAGCGAGTGTTTTGAGAAGAGTTCCAACATGTGATCCAGGAATCCTATTCCCGTTTTGATATTGTATTTACCGGTTCCATCCAGATTAATGGCAACTCCTATCCGGGTTTCTTTTGTGTTTCGCTCTTTTTTTGAAATGCGTTTTTTCATAATATTTTGTAAATTAAATTCGCCGTTTGTTTCGGCTTTTATAAATTTGATACCAAGATTCACTGCAAACTGCTCATCGCTTTTACGATCTCCATACATAAATGAATTCTTCAAATCTAGTTTATTATTTTTGAGGAGTTTTTTTACGATCCCTGTTTTGGGCTTGCGACAAGGGCAATTTGCGCTGGGACCGTGAGGGCAAATAAATATTTTTTCAAATTCAATTCCATTATCTTTGAAGATTTGAAGCATGCGCTTTTGCGGTTTTTCAAAATTCGATTCAGGGAAAATTTGTGTACCCAGATAATCTTGATTGGATACAAGTATGAGTTTGAATCCTTCATTCATTAGTTTTTTTAATCCCTCGATTACTCCGGGCAGAATTTTCAGTTTTTTAATACTGTCGATTTGATATGGAATTTCGCCTTTGGGTGTTTCCGCTTTTGACGGCTCATATATTAATGCGCCATCTCTATCTAGGAATGCGTATTTATTTAACATTTTTGAATTGGTTAATAAATTTTTTCATTTGAGAAACAGAGCCTATTGTTAGCCTGATTGTCCCTTCAATTCCTTTACCTTCGCGCGGTCTTGTCAAAAATCCTAATTTTTTTAATTTGTCTGCAAGAATTGAGGAGTTTTGTGGTCTGAATAAAATGAAATTTGCACGCGATGGATAGAATTCTATTTTATTTTTTCTGAAAAAATCTTCGACCATGGGCTTTGATTTATTCATAATTTCATCAACGTAGACGACAAGAGATTTCATATCTGAGAGTGCCGCTTTAGCCGCTACGACAGCGGGCATGTTCATGTCGTAAGGGCCTCTTACTTTAAGCATTTCGGCGAGATTTTTTGGTGATGAAATTGTGTAGCCGATTCGAAGCGAGGCTAATCCGAAAGCTTTTGAGAATGTTCTGGTAATTATTAAGTTAGGATATTTATCAATTAGGCCGGTAGCAGTTATTTTGCAGAATTCAAAATAGGCCTCATCGACATAGAGAATCGCATTATATTTGAGTGCTTTTTTTGCAATTCTTTCAATATCTTGAA
>JAHJTR010000160.1 GCA_018829865.1 Patescibacteria group bacterium
CGAAGGAGAATGAGAAGGATTTGGCTGAGAAAGTTGAGAATATGAGTAAGCCGGCGCTGCAGGAGTATAGCAAGGAGGTTAGGGGGAAAATTACGGTTGGGTGGCGGGTGGAGTTGGATGGCGAGATGATGTTTATGTTGCTTAGGTTGAAGAAGAAGCTTGGTGAGAATTTGAGTAATAAGGAATGTTTGCGGAGGATACTTTTGGAGATGAATAGGGGGTTTGGGTGGGAGGGAGATAAAATGAGATCAGTGAAGACATCGATTCAGAAAAGCGCTGAGTCGCAAGAGGAAAAACAGTTGGAGCGGAGTTGTACTCCGGTTCTGAATGGTATGGAGCATAGTGCAACTATGCTCCTGCAGCAGGAGTTGGAGGAGGGCTACAGCCCTGCTTCAACAACGGGTTGTAGCTCTGATCTAAAGCAGACACAATTGGTGAAAAAGGAGCATGGTCAGAGCCAAAAAGTTGGAGCAGGATTGCATCCTGGTTCTTCTAAAGAATTAGAGCCCGATACAATCGCGCTCCAGCAGAATGAAGTTAGTGGCAAAATCCCCGGGGAAAAGTATGTTCAGAAAAGTGCTGAGGCGCAGTCGCGAGAGGAAAAACAGTTGGAGCGGAGTTGTACTCCGGTTCTAAATGTTAAAAAGCACAGTATCCCCGGGGAAAAAGTGCTGAATAGATTATCTCGGTATATTTCTGTTTACAGGAAACGAGAGGTTGGTGAGAGATGCAGTTATTTCGGTTGTCCGCGTCCCGCAGATGTTATTCATCATCCTGATCGTTTTTCTGAGCACCATAGTCATGAAAAACTCAAGCCTCTTTGCAAACAACATCATGAATTTGCTCATAATGGGGTTTCTGAGGTGATGCGGTCTGTTGATTATAAGTATAGAAAACATAGGCAGGTGGCGTTGCTTTATTGAGATAGATTTTTTCAATACCCGTTTATACCGGTGAAGATTGACATATCTATTTGGAATTGACTTAAACTTGTTACTAATGTACGATTTTGTCTTGTTTTAAATATTTATACGAAATATATGGGGGATAAGAAGTTTAGTTTATTTGAATTGAGGGAATTAGATGGTGATGGCTTGGATGATGAACCGCCCTCTCTTGATTTAGATGGTGAAGGAGGGGGAAGTGTTTATGAGTTTTCGGAAGATGATGAATTATCTCCAGAGATGGAAATTGAGGTAAGAGCAGGGGCGATTTTTGAACAAGTTGTAGGAATTTGTGGTGTACTTGAGGGAGGAGGGGATAGATTGCCGACCATAGATGGCTTAGAGTTGATAGAGGGGGCTTCCGTAAGTGATAGAAAAAAGATGGCGGTTGAACTTCCTAAATTAATGAAAAGAAGTCAACAGGTGTTTTTGAGGGTGCAATCGCAATTCAGAAAAAGGTTGGAAGATATGGCTTTTGTTGTAGGTGTTGATCTTTCTGATTCTAGTGAGGATGAACCTGAAAAGGCTCTAGTTATTCCTGATAAGAAAGTATCGTTTTTTAATAAATTAAGTGAGATTGGTGTTAATGCTAAGGAATTAGTGACTGGTATTTTGTATTCTCTTAAATCATTGTTTCAAAAATCAGATGCTGTTACTAAATTTAAATTTGAGAAGGCGAAATCATTTTTTAAGCCAATTAGAAAATGCATAGATATTGATCAGAATCCGTTGCTTTTTCATCACCCGAGATTATCAAAGATTTTTAAGAGACTGATTTATAGATTTAATGAAGAAAATGGTATTGCGCTTAGTATTTCTACATTTGAGAAGTTGTTTTTAGGCATAACCGAGGATCTTGATTTTAAAAGTGCTTTAGATTTGGAATTGCATAGGTCGGAATTGGAACGTTTGTTTTTTGTTGAACTTGAACAATTAGCCCCTGATTTGTTAGCGGTTAATGGAGTTGAGAAGGAGCAAATTATGGCTCTTTTAACTCGTACTTTAACTGAAAGCATGTTTACTGTAAGAAAATTTTTGTTTGGTGAAAGCCCTCGTTATGCTGTAGAGCTTTTTTCTGGAAGAACTGCAGAAGGACATGTGAATGGATTTGAATCCAAATATGGTGATGGTTTGGGTCATAGTAGAGTGGAAAAAAAAATATTTATGGCAGAATATATTGCTGAAATGCAGTTTCGGTCTTGCCATCCTTATGATTTGTTTGGTTATTTTTTGGAGGCAAATGAAGATGTGTTCGATAAAAATGAATATAGCGCTAGTGCTTTTTGGGATCTTATGTGTGCAATTGCTTTCTTTGAGGGTAATAAGAATTTTCTGGATGAGAATGTTGCGACTGATGAACAGATTTCTTATTTAAAAGAAATTATTGCTCCTTTTAGGGAATTTATTCAGGGGCGTTCAGGGAATAGAAAAGAATTGTATGAGGTAGTTTTTGCTTGCCTTATTAATTTATTAACCAGAGTGGAAAGAATATTGTGTGATGAGGAAGGGTTTTATAATAAAGAAAACTTGTCGGTTGAAGAGCGAAGTTTAAGGCGTTACCCGGCTGATGGAGATGAAACGAATTTGTGGGTGGATTATTTACGGATTGGTACTTCCCAGGGAAAGCATAATATTTATGAAAGGTTTGAAGATTATCCCTTTATATATGGTGAATGGAATCCCGTGGGGCCTTGGGATACAGGCATTAATGACTTAGATGAAAGTGTGTTGGCAGCAATGACTCCTGTTGAGTTTTTTAGAAGAGTGAGTCCACCTGCGCCAAATGAAGTGAGTGAAGAATACAAGAAATATACTGTATTAGCTGATAGATTTTATGTAATGATTGAAGAGACGAAAAAAGAAATGCAGACTGAATTGGACGAGGATTTGGCTGATTTTGTTAAGAATGTTGCTTACTTGGGACTGGAAATGACGGAACAAGAAGCCAAGATGCTATGTGAGGATATATATCGATTGAAGATGAAATATAATAATGCTGATTTAAATGATATGAAGTTTAGATGTTATGTGCAATGTAATACCAGGGGATTAAAGTATTCTCAATTAATAGTGCTTAAAAGAGGTGAAAATGGGCAGCAACTTATTTTCCCCGATTATTTGGAGGAGGCAATTGAAAAAGCTCTGAATGGAGAAGGCCTTGATGTTAGATTTGAAAGGGAGGTACTGGCTTTTACTGATATTTTGAGTGGGTACTCGGAAAAGGCAAATAAATTGGAAACTGCGAGAACACAATTTAATGAACGTGACTATTGTTCTACAATGAATGCATTTGATGAGATTTTTGAGCAAATAAGAAGCTCTTTTAGTATAGGGAGATCTGTATGCGTTACTGAGCGAGATGATGATGAAAAAATTCTTTTTTATCGAATGACTGGAATAGATACGAATCAATATATATGGGATGAATTCGAAAAGAATGATCCTAGAATTATAAAAGAGGTTTTGATTCCTTGTGCTGATGATATGGTTCTTAAGTTTCGTTTATACAGGGAGAACGGAAAGCGTTTAGTGTCTATATTTCACTTTACATAATGAAGGGACTCTAAGTGATTATGTCGAATATTTTGCCTCGATATACCAGGAGGCTGGTTACTTTGGAGCTCCTGAAGACTCTGGGAATATCAGAGATGTTGCAAGAATCACCTATGAGTTAGCTAATTAAAAACCGCCTTTGATACGGGGCGGTTTTTTTATACAATGAGGCCACTGATTGAATCTCCTTTATTAATCTCCACTAATAATTTATGACGATTGAGGAAAAGGAAATTATTGAATTGGCCAAAGAAGACCCTACTAAGTTTGGGATTTTGTATGAGAAATATTATGATGCGATTTATCGATTTGTGCTTAGGAGAGTTTCTGTGCGGGAAGATGCGGAGGAAATTGTAAGCCAAACGTTCTTTGCTGCGTTACATAATATAAAGAAGTTCAATTGGATGGGTTTTTCGTTTTCTGCTTGGCTTTATAAAATTGCTTATAATAATGTAATTAGTTTTTATAGGAAGAATAAAGATCGGAAACATGTGTCGATTGATGAGATGTTTAGCCTTAGTGACGAAAAGGCTGATGTGATGGTGGGTTATGAGAAGACGGAGGCTTGTGATTTCGTTAAAGATTTGTTTAAGGATTTGAGTGAAGAGGATAGGGAGATTTTGAGACTGAAATATTTTGAGGATATGTCGAACATTGATATTGCGAACATTTTAAATATTACGCCTAATGCGCTTGGGGTGAAATTGTATCGGGTGCTGAAGAAATCCAAGGGTATAATGCAAAACTATTAATTTATTTGTCCACGAAAAAATATGCCGTTTGAAGAAAAAGAGTTTAGTGAGTTGATTGCTAAATTCAAACAAGTTAGGGAAAGTGAGAAAATTAAAACCGATATGGGGTTTAAGGATCGGTTGCGTGGTGAATTAATGGCGCATGCTGATAAGATTGTGAATAAGCCGAGTTTTTGGGAACAGTGGCGGATTTTTCTGATTGCGGCTCCAAGTGTTTTGGGGGTTGCTTTGATTGCTTTTGCTTTGGTGCGAACAGATTTTTTGTTCAAACCGGTGGCTTTGGAGGGTGATAAGCTTGAGATTAATGTGGATTCGTCCACTTTGCCGTTTGATGAAG
>JAHJTR010000161.1 GCA_018829865.1 Patescibacteria group bacterium
AATAGCGACAGAACTATTCCCCAAACCTGGCCCAACCACGCAAACATCAGCCTTAGCCGCTACCCCCATCGCCACCCTAACTCCCGCCTCATTAAAATGCTCCCCCTTATAACCCCTAACAATAAAATCGGGTCCCGCCGCGGCCCTGACGCTTTCAGCTATGCAGTCAGGCACCACCAAATAAACCAAATCCGCCCCACTATACAAAGCCCCCAGAGCGCACAAAATAGGAGCACCAAAATAATCGCTGCTACCACCCACAATCATCACCCGCCCATGCTCACCCTTGTGACTATCTTGCTGCCGCTTTAAAAACATCGAAAACACCTGCTTGATCAATTTTTGACTAACTTTTTGAAGTGACATATTTTTTATATTAATTTTATCTAATTATACTACACGATCGGGTAGAACAAAAAGCCGGAGCTGCATCAAAGCAAAAAACCCGGAGCGGAGAAAAACTGGAGCACATAAAGTTGGAGCAGAGTTGCACTCTGCTCCAAAACGCTAAAGTTGGAGCAGAGTTGCACTCTGCTCCAAAACGTTAAGAAGCTACCGTTGGAGCAGGGCTACAGCCCTGGTCCATTAGCCAGAGCTGGAGCAGGATTGCATGTAAAAGTTGGAGCAGGATTGCATCCTGGTCCATTAGCATCGAAGTTAAAGCAGAGTTGCACGAAAAGTTAAAGCAGAGTTACACGAAAAGTTAAAGCAGAGTTACACGAAAAGTTGGAGCAGAGTTGCACTCTGCTCCAAAACGTTAAGAAGCGGAGTACAACTCCGCTCCAACACCTAAACTCCGCTCCAACACCTAAACTCCGCTCCAACACCTACTCCGCTCCAAAAAAAACATCACCCCAACTTAATCCCCCCCGCATACACCGCCGCATCCCCAAGCTCTTCTTCAATTCTCAGCAATTGATTATACTTACAAGTCCGATCCGTCCGCGAAAGCGACCCTGTTTTAATCTGCCCCGTCCCCATCGCCACAACAAAATCAGCAATCGTATTATCCTCGGTCTCCCCACTCCTATGCGAAACAACAGCATTCCATTTAGCCGCACGCGCCATATTAATCGCCTCAATAGTTTCGGTCACGGTGCCAATTTGATTTAATTTAATCAAAACCGCATTCCCCGCTTTCTCCTCAATGCCTTTTTTTAAGAATTTAGTATTGGTCACCAACAAGTCATCGCCAACCAACTGAATTTTATCTCCAAGCTTCTCATTCATTAATTTAAAACCGCCCCAATCGTTCTGATCATGACTATCCTCAATCGAAACAATCGGATATTTATCGCATAAGCCAACATAATAATCCACAAGCTGCTCACTTGAAAGTGTCTGCGCTTCTCCTCCCACCTTAATTTTATATCCTTCACCCTCGAAATAAAATTCGCTAGCCGCCGCATCCAGCGCCAACATAATTTCTTCACCCGCCTTATAACCGGCATTCGAAATCGCCTCCAAAATAAAATCCAGCGCCGCCTCATTATTCGGCAAGTTAGGCGCAAAGCCACCTTCATCACCAACAGCAGTCGAAAGTTCCTTAGTTTTCAAAGTCTTTTTAAGCGCATGAAAAATTTCAGCTCCGGCCCTCAGTGCATCCTTAAAAGATTTTATCCCGACAGGCATTATCATAAATTCTTGAATATCCAAACCACTATCGGCGTGTTGCCCTCCATTCATCACATTCATCATCGGAGTCGGCAAAATTTTACTATCCGGATTCATCGCCTTAAAAAGCGACTCATTTTTCTGCGCCGCCATCAAATGAAGATTCGCCAAAGAAACGCCAAGAATCGCATTCGCCCCCAGCCGCCCCTTATTTGGAGTCCCATCAAGCTCAATAATTTTTTTATCCAGCCCCGCCTGATCGTCAACATTATGCCCGACAATCGCATTAAAAAGCTCCCCCTCAACGTTCTCACAAGCCTGCAAAACACCCTTGCCATTATACCGTTTCTCATCTTTATCCCTCAGCTCAACCGCCTCATTTTCGCCCGTAGAAGCCCCACTCGGCACAATCGCCCGCGCCCGATGATTTTCACTGTAAATCTCAACCTCAACAGTCGGATTACCCCTTGAATCCAACACTTCCCGCGCCTTTATTTTTTGAATAGTAGCCATTTTATTTTTTAGATTAAATATTTTAATTAGATAAATTTCTCTATCGCCAAAATAGCTCAACGAGATAGTAAAATCAATTTTAACCTAAATTAACCTTGCATATCCCGCAGTTGCCACCTTAATATACGTAAGCAATTATTAAATTAAAAAATATGAATATTAAATGGCATGGACTCAGTGCTTTCTCTCTCAAGCACAAAGACATAAAAATTTTAACTGACCCTCATTTAGCGAATATTGATGCCGCAAAAGTAGGCGCTAATATCGTTTTAACCAGTGATGATACAGAGATTAAGGGCAAGGATTTTCAGCAATTCAATTGGCCGGGCGAATATGAATCTCAAAATGTTTCAATTCAAATTATTCCTTTTGAAGGCAAAAATATCCTGCTTTTCGAGATTGACGGCGTTAAATTTTGTCATCTGGGAAGTCTTAATGAGAATCCGACAAGCGAAATTCTTGAGAAAATTGGAGGAGTTGATGTGCTACTCGTACCGATTGGCAACAAAGAAAAAATGATGGATCATAAAGGTGCAATTGATGTTATTGAGCAGATTGAACCCAAATGTGTGATTCCAATGAACTATAAATCCGAAAAATACGGTGAGGATCTGGGGACAAATGAAGCATTCCTAAGAGAGCTAGGTTTAAAGGAGGTAGAAGAACATGAAAATTACTCTTTCAAAGACTTCGCCGTTGACAAGACTGAATATGTCGTATTAAAAGCAAGAGATTAAAACAGGATTTGTCCCTGTAGTTAAATGGATATAACGGCTCCCTCCTAAGGAGCAGTTGCAGGTTCGATTCCTGCCGGGGACACCACGCGTCGTCACTTTCCACTCTGCAGCTTTCGAATCATCCTGCGGATGCTTCTTCAGCTTCCGAGTGTCGCTCCTCTCCCCAAAAAATACTGCTCAGCTCTTCAGAATCCTGTTCGCTACGCTCACAGCGTTCTGAAGGCTTCCGCTCGCATTTTTCGGGGGCCCCAGGTTTTTGGTAGCAATGGCTTTGTTGCATCGCCAAGCGAAGAGTTTATTTGTGTGATTACTGTGTGTAATTTTC
>JAHJTR010000162.1 GCA_018829865.1 Patescibacteria group bacterium
AGGCGGAATATGATCAAAAATCTCAGCATATTTCGGTAGATATGCTTTTATCCATTCTTGATATAAGACCTTTTTATTTCTTAGGAGTCTATATTGAGAATTAGATAAATTCTTAATAGGAGTATCAAAAACTCCCTTATAACCCTTAAAAACTGATAATATAAAATCCTTTTTATTGATTAAACCGGGATCCACCAGGTATAAACAAGCCGGATCATTTATAACCGCCGCCAAGGCTACTTTGAAATTCTTTCGCGCATCTGGAAAGCGATCCATAACGAAACGGCCGTTTTGCCTGGCCGCTATTACAAGATACTTTTCCATATATTTAAATTTGTATGGCACCAAATAAAGCATCTTATAATCAGCTTTAATCACCCTCTCAACAATCTTAGGATCATTTCGGTATTTCAATGGCAAGGATACCTCATACAAACCTACATCCTTTTTAAATGCCTCCAAAATTATTGGCAAAAACTTTTTTTTATAAACAGGCATTATCTTATTATGTGCCGTATATATTCCAAAATATTTTTTACTTAAGACCAATTTGTTTTTAATTGTTTTTATTTGTCTTGTTAAGCTAATAATCTGTTTGGGGGCCTTTGCTTTTTTTAACTCAGCAAGAAGCATCTTTTGTTTTTTTAGCTGTTCATTTTTAAAATTCTTAACTTCATTCATGTCTTTTGGTCGTAAATATCCATAAACATAAGGATTCTTCCTTATTGCTTCCTCAATAAATTTGGAATCCATTATGAATTTAGGAGAGACAAAAATAATATTGTAAGCATTTGCATAAATCGCAAGAATACAGAATTCACGATCATTAAAAAAAGCATTCGGAACAAGGTGATGAACAGATATTTTCGTTTTCATAAACTCTTTTGCCAATTTAAGCCCATCCGGCCCTTTAAACATCTTATTATTTAAAAATTTTTGCAGATGTTGATGTAGAGTTACCTTGACACGTCCAAAAAGGGGATTGAGTATCATGTTTTTAGATCTGGCAGCCGTCAGTAAGACCTTTGTATCTTTTTTAACTATTTGCGGCACTTCACTTTCATAGATTAGTTCGGGCTTATTCTTTAGCGCATCTCTGGCAATTTTTAAATCTGTTTGAACTGTATATGAAGCATATAAAAAAGCTTCCGCATCAATCTTAATCAATTTTCTAATTAAATTTTTATCACCTTTATAATTCGAATCCAAATGTTTAAGGTTTGAAGGAGCTTTGAATAAGAATTTTTTTATCCATTTCGGATCTTTTTTTATTTTATTTCCTAGAAGCTCAAATGAAGAAGCGTCATGTTTAAGAACCTCCTTAGCGATTATCGGATGGTTAAGCCATTTTGGTGTAAGAGTTCGCAATATGTACATTGGTGCTTTTTTCCCAAACTGCTTTAAAATATCATCTAAAGTCTGGCTTTCTCTTTTTTCAATTGTTGATCTAATTCTAAGGGCAACTTTACCTTCACCCTTATCTTCATTAACCAGTTGTTTATAAAGTTTACGAATATCAATTCTCCCTTGTTTATGTAATTGAAAAAGCGCCAGCGCGGCAAAGTGATAATTCAAATTTATCTGTAGAGCTTTATTTACACTACTAACTTCTGATATATGCTTAGTTTCAAATTTCAAATTCCTTTTAACATTCCAGCTTTTTTTTTGTTTCCGGAGATACTGGTCGTACTGAAGTTTTTTTTCCTGCTGAACAACGCAGGCTGAGTCATTAATAAAGTATTCATCTACATTTCTTGTTAATAATGGGCTACTACTCAATATACTTTTTTTCTTCCTATATTTGCTTTGATATTCAGTTAGATGTTTAAGGATTTTTTTTCTTGTACCTAAAAACCTTAAATATTTTTTTTGGAAATAATCAGGCTTATTAGTACTGTTCTCAAGAAAAATTCTCGCCAAAAAGAGTATATATCTTACCTTGGCCCGTTCCTTTGGTTTTTTGGCAACATTGGCCATTTTAGGTAAAAAATCCAAAATATGACTCACACAAACATCATCCGGCAAACTTTCATTGCTTTGTTGCAACAGATTTTGCAGCCTAAACATTTCTCTTTTTGCATAGGCGACTAAAACACGCTCGGATCTTTTATCCTTAGCTTTGGAGGGAAGAAGTTTTAGTCGTTTATCTTCGATTCCACGTAAATTAGGAGCGAACCGTAATTGCTGCTTTTCCTTCATTTTTTGAATTTTCCCCCATTCCTCGCCTATCTTTTGATATTTCTTGATAGGTTTTCTGTAAACTCGCTTAGGTAATGCCATTCTTTTTGTTTTTATAAACTTAAATCATATCAAGGTATTATACAATATAAATCCAAACATGTAAAGGTAAGCCGGATTTCCATCGAAAAAATATCACTAAAGTAAATACAACCATTCTCCTTTTTCGATAATTCATACAGATATTTTGCAATAATTTCCCGGAGATTCTTGGCTTCACTAAACTAAATGTGGGATCCTCAAATATCTTATTTAGGGTCAGCATATAAAAAAGAGAACCGTAAGTGCAAAACGTTTTTAATTAAAACTTCCTCATCTACCCACAATCACATCTTGTGCGTCTACCTGATGATTGCTACTCAAAAAAGCGGGGGGCCTTAAACATCCCTCTTTTAGGTATTCCGCCTTAACCACAGTTTTTACATTCCCTCTAACGGCAAAAGCCAGAGCATCACAAAGTACCAATCTTCCTTTATAGGCGGAATTTTGGGCATCGCCCTCGGCGCCGGATTATCATACCTCGTCGCCCTAGGAGCGCGCAGCCAAGGGCTTGAATGGCAATACATCGTCACCATCAAATCAATACTCTTCGCCACCCTAACCTCAGGCTTCATCGGCCTGGCGTTCGGCTACTATCCGGC
>JAHJTR010000163.1 GCA_018829865.1 Patescibacteria group bacterium
ATAAGTTGCGTAACCTGATTGTAGGCCGGCTGCCATGACTACCATTTTGATCAGTTCGGCGCGGGTTACATATCTGTCGGGAGTGAAATCGCCTTTGCTGTCCCCTCTCATGATTCCTCTGTAATAAAGTTTTTCTAAATAGGGGCTGGCCCAATGTAGATTTATGCTTTTAACTACGCTACTTCTGTTGCCGTCTTCGTCTTCTACCTCTAAACGGATTCGCCTCTCCCCTGTTTCTCCTTTGAAAGTTCTGTAGGTGATGGGATTGAATAAAAATCCTGTGTCATAAACTATGTCGTTGGCCCCTGTATAATTGAAATCCCAACGGAATTTGAGGTTTTTTAGAATGGTTTCGGCGTCTTGGCTATCTGAAGCATTGAATGAAAAATTGGTGATGAAGGTGCCTTCGTGAGGTGACACCGTAAAAAATGGAACCGGTTTTGTGCTTAAAAAGACAATTATGCTTGTGCTTTTTTCTGCGGAGTTGCCGAATTTGTCTTTTATCTGAACTTTTGGTTTGTAGGTGCCTTGAGTTTTGTAGATGTGCGAATAAAATCGGACGTTTGAAAAGCCGGTGTCGTAAATTCCGTCTCCTTCATAATCAATTCTTGACTGCAAAAACATGTTTTGATTCTGGCTGTCCTCGGATCCCGTGGTGTCGAAATTGAAAGTTGTTCCCGGTGTGCCTGAAATAGGCTTGGCACTTAACATAACTGTTGGTGGGTCATTTGAAACAACTGTGATATTTTTTGAATCTGTTGCCGTGTTGCCGTGAGTGTCTTTGACCTGAACAATGGCTTTTTTTTCTCCTGCCGAAAAATAGATATGTTTAACAATTTTATTTTTTGTATAAATCGTGTCGTACTTTCCATCTCCATCAAAATCAAAACGGGCCTCGAGATCGGCTGAGCCATCCTCTAAATCCTTTGAACCGTTCGCATTGAATGTGAAAGTTGTATTTATTGTGCCCGCATAAGGGTCGCCGCTGGAGGAATCGTTGGTTATCTGAAGATCGGCATAAGGCTTTGAGCTTTTGTCGCTCACGTTTATCGTATAAATTGCCGTATCTGTTTTGCCTGAAGCAGAGCGGATTTGAACTAAAATTGATTTGTCTCCAGGTGTATTAAAAATATGTGTTGCCTTTTTTTCGTCTGAAAAATCGGTATCGTAATTGCCGTCATTTTCAAAATCAAAGCGGACCTGATAATCACTCCTGCCGTATTCATCATTGGAAAGAGAGGCATCAATGTAAAATGTTGTTCTGTCTGTTTCGCCGAACTTTGGAATTACTTGAATTCCCGCTTCAGGTGTTCTGGAACTTTTTACTTCGATTTTACCGATTTCGTTAGTCTCAGAGCGGTATCCGACGATTATGATATTATTGTCCGTTTCGTCGCGTACCTCTAACTTAGGCGTTTTTGTGCCTGAGGTGGTGTATGTGTGCGAGGCTACTGCTATATCTGAAAATTGAGTATCAAAAATTGAGTCGCCGTCGAAATCCCATCTAAAGCGGTATTTACGGGGCGATTCTCCTGCTTGCGTAAATACGGTTGCGTAAAAATTAAAGTTGGTATTTAAGTCGCCGCTGGTTTTATCAACTGAAAAATCAGCTTTTACAGGTACCGCATCGCTCACCAAAACCTGAGATGTTGTGCGATCGATTCTCCCTTCAGAATCTTTAACCTCAAGAAAAATCATTTTGTTGCCTTTATCCGGGTATTTATATGTGGCCCGAGGATAAGTGCTCCATTCAGTAAAATCAGTGTCGCCATATTCAAAATTAAAGCGATACTCAAGGCCGCTATTGAGCCCGAGGTGATTGACTGAACGACCGGCATCAAAAATAAAAGATGTGTTTGTGTCGCCGATACTGTAATTTATGTCTAAATATGCTGTTGGTGAAAACGGGGTTGAAAATGCAAAGACGCTTGAAAGGCTTAATAGAGCTGCGACTGATACAGAAAGACCTAATAAATATTTGCGCATAAATTTTTTGTTGTTTTTTAGATTTTAAAGAAACCGAGGAGAAACGGCAAATAAAAACCCTATTCGCTAAATTGACACATGAAATTACGGATGTGAACTAAAGGCATTGCCTTTTTAGATGGGTTTAAGTATTTTTATTAGGATGTAAAAAAAAGTTTTGGTAGAAAATAATTAATTAAAGTGACCAATAAAATAAAAAAAGTTTTGATCTTGGGCTCCGGTGCTCTTAAAATCGGGGAGGCTGGGGAATTTGATTATTCCGGGTCGCAGGCTATCAAGGCCATGAAAGAGGAAAAGATCAGCACGGTGCTGGTTAACCCTAATATTGCGACTATTCAAACAAGTAAAGAGCTTGCTGATAAAGTTTATTTTTTGCCTGTGACTCCCGAGTTTGTGGAAAAGGTGATTGAGAAAGAGAAACCAGATGGAGTTTTGCTCTCTTTCGGCGGGCAAACGGCTTTGAACTGCGGTATAGCTCTGGATGCCTCTGGGGTTTTTAAGAAGCATAAAATACAGGTGCTAGGCACGCCCGTTCAAACGATTCAAAAGACTGAAGACCGAGAATTATTTAATAAGGAACTTACTAAAATTGGGGTGAAGATGCCAAATAGTAGGGCTTGCACTGATATGAGGCAAGGGATGGCTGCGTCGAAGGAGATTGGGTTTCCGTTGATTGTGAGGGCCGCTTTTGCGCTTGGTGGTAAGGGTTCCGGATTTGCCCATAATGATAAGGAGCTTAAGGAATTATTGGAAACCGCGTTTGCTTATAGTAGCCAGGTGTTAGTTGAAGAGAATTTGAAAGGTTGGAAGGAGATTGAATACGAGGTTGTAAGAGACAAAGATGATAACTGTATTACTGTCTGTAATATGGAGAATTTTGATCCTTTGGGAGTGCATACCGGTGAAAGTATTGTTATTGCTCCTTCTCAAACATTAACTGATAGTGAATATCATAAACTTCGAGATATTTCGACAAAAACAATCAGACA
>JAHJTR010000164.1 GCA_018829865.1 Patescibacteria group bacterium
TATGTGGCGCCTCCGAGTGATTTGCCCGGGTTTAAGGTTGGGGGGAGTGCCACTTCAGGCGGGCAGGTTAGGTAGCAGGGCTACTTAAAAAACGCGTATCGCGGCGTTGGATAGTACGTTTTTTGTTTTTTTAGTGATTTTTACACCCAATTAAAACTGAAAAAGAGGCTGATTGCGGTGGCTCCGGTGATTGTTGAGGTTACTATAAAAACGGTTGTGATTTTGCGGCTGCGGGCGCTTAGGTATCTGAATTTTAGGGCGTGGATTATGGCGAGTCCCGCGTAGGCGCAGAAGATTGCTATGCCTGCTGTGAAGAAAATTGATGTTATTAGTTGCATAATTAATGGGGAATTTATGTGGCTGAATTATAGCATATTGATTGAATAATGCGTATACTTGTGGGGTTGTTGGGTGCTTGGTGGATTATTTTTTGCATACAAAAAAGTAGGTAAGTGCGAAATTTGATGGTTTTATGGTTTCGTTGTTTTTGAAAATTTTATTGAGGAGTTTATCAATAAGTACTGATGCAATGTAGATGCATGCTATGAGTGGTTTGAATTTTGCTATTACAGCGAATTGTGAAACTCCTGTGCTTACGGGGCCGAAACCAAGTGGTTTGATTTTTATGTCTGAAAAGCCTGCTTGTTTAAATAGTTTTTTGAGGGCTGAGTGGGTGTATCGAAAATAATCGTTGGGGTCGGGATGAAAATGGTATAAGAATGGTGAAAATCCTATTAATTGGCCGTCTTTTTTTAGAATTCTGTAACTTTCTGTTATGCACGAGTTGTGATTGAAGAGGTGTTCCAGCACGTTACTGAGAATTACATAATCTTTGGTTGCAGTTTTTATTGGTAATGGTTTTTCAAGATCGATTTTTAGAACGCCGTCATTTGTGGGGTTGAGGTCGGTGAAGGTTATATTTGTGTCCGGGGTTTTTGTTATGTACTCGTAATATGGAGATTTTATTGATTTTGAGCCAAGATCGATAACGTCACCATTGATTTTCACTTTGCTCATTTCAATGTTTTGGAGGATTCGATTTAGACTTTTACCTTTTAGGGTTTCTTTGAATATGTTTAGATACATGCTTTTTTTGTGAATGGGATTAATCCAATTATCTTTAATCCATTTGTAGCTTGTCATACCAATCCAGCCCGATTTGCGGGTGGGCTTTTAGTTTGTCGACTACTTTTGCCATGATTTCAGATAGCTCGTGTTTGCTTGGGGCTTCGAATCTTAGGGTTAGGTTGGGGGAGGTGTTTGAGCAGCGGATTATTCCCCAGCTTCGTTCGTCAAAATTGATTCTTACGCCGTCTAATGTGATGCAGTTATGATCTCTTTGGAATTCTTTGCTCAGCTTTTCTACGATTTCGAATTTTTCGTTGTCGGGGCAGCCGGCTTTGATTTCGGGGGTGTTGTATAAAACGGGTAAATCTTGGAGTAATTCTGAGAATGTTTGGTCTGTGTTTGAGAGGATTTCGAGCAGTTTTGCCGCTGCTAAAAACGCGTCGTCGAAACCGTAGTAGTTTTCGCCGAAAAACATGTGTCCGCTTACTTCTCCTCCTAAAAGAGCGCCAACTTCGTGCATTTTTGTCTCAATATGTGAGTGGCCGGTTTTGCTGACGATTGGTTCTCCTCCATTTTTTATAATATCTTCTTCCAAAACCTTGCTACATTTGATGTCAAAGACGATTTTGCCTTTTGGATGTCGGCTTAAAAGGTCGCGGGCAAGTAAAACCAGTAGCTTGTCGGCGTGATAATGATGCCCTTTTTCGTCGATAACTCCCACTCGATCACCGTCGCCGTCGAAGCCGAGGCCGATGTCGGCTTTGTGTTCTTTAACTGCGGCAATTAGGTCTCGCATGTTTTCGATTTCTTCGGGATTGGCTTCGTGATTTGGGAAGTTGCCGTCCGGCTCACAGAAAAGCGGGATGATTTCGCAGCCGAGAGCTTTGAAAAGGGGATCGATAAATGATCCGGTGACTCCGTTGCCTGCGTCTACGACTATTTTAAGTGGTTTTTTGAGTTTGACGATTGATGTTATTTTGGCTAGGTAGTCGGTGAAAACGTCGTCTTTTTTGATGACTTGGCCCGGGGTGCCTGTTAAAATGAAATCTTCCTCCTGAATAATATTTAAAATATCCTGTAAATCAGCTGCGCAAATTGATCGGGCGTTTTTGCTGACGAATTTGAATCCGTTATATTCTTTGGGATTGTGGCTGGCGGTGATTGAGACGGCGGCGTCGAAATCGTAGTGGCAACTTGCGAAATATACGAGCGGTGAAGTTGCTTGGCCGATGTCGGTTACGTCGCATCCTGTTGCTACTAATCCTTGTATAAAAGATTTGTTCAGTTCGGGGCCGCTTAGTCGGCAGTCTCGTCCGACGGCGATGCGGTTGCCGTTAAATTTTCGCTGTATATATGTGCCGAGACCAAGACCAATTAGTTTAGCTGTATCGGGTGTTAGGTCGGTGCCGGCGATGCCGCGGATGTCGTATGCGCGGAACATTAGAGGATTGATTGTCATTTTTAAAAGTTGTTATTTTTTATGGAGGGGCTTTTGCCCTATTTATCGCTTGATTACATTTTGAGTAACTATGAGGCGATCGAGTGCTTTTATCTCTTTTAGATACTTGATAACTGAGTATGGCACCAGATCTTTCAGGTTTTTTTTGTTTAAAATTGCGGCTCTGATATCTGTGGCTGAAATTTTAAGGTTGAACTGTAACATATTTACACGGATTTGGCTATGGTTTTTGAACAAATTCTCTACAATTCCGGATCCGCTATATACTTTGTTGAATTTGGGGAGGAATAATTCGACGTGTTTTGGCCAAAGAGCGTAATTATTGATATTCGGTACAGGCATGATCATATATTTTGTTGGAGGTATTTTGGCTTCATCAAGGGCTTTTTTGATCATTGTGATGCGCTCGCCCGAGGTGAAAGGATTATCGGGTAAGTAGTTGTCATCGGCACTACCGACACCGATGATTAGGTGTTTTTCTTTTTTTAAAACTTGCTTGATGGCGTCGAGATGTCCTAGGTGAAATGGTTGAAATCGACCTATATAAAGGGCTGTGGACATAGTATTTGATTAATGTGTATAAATTATTTGTTCAATTTATTTGTCGACGGCTAAAACCGGAGGTAGTTTGCGTTTGTGTTCGCTTTCGATGCGCATTCTGGATATTTTGCGCACTAAATTTGGGTCTAATCCGCGGTCGATTATTTCGTCCAGGGTTAGACCTGATTCCATTTTCATTAAAATATTGTCGATGTCTCTGTAGCTGCCGCCAATTTCTTCTTCGTCGGTTTGGCCGATTTTTAGTTCGGCACTTGGGGCTTTGTGGATTATTTCGGGGGGGAGGCCGGCGAACTCCGCTAATTCGTAAACTTCTGTTTTATATAATGATCCGAGGACTTCAACGTCTGCGGCAAGATCACCATACTTTGTGCCGTAGCCGATCATGCTTTCGCTTAAATTAGATGTGCCCAGGACGATGGCGTTTTTTGTGTTAGCGTAATTGTAAATTATGGTCATGCGTATGCGGGCTTTTGTGTTCATTTGTGCCAGTTCGTTTGGGTTCCATCTGATTGTGCTAAAATCGATTAAAAATGTATTTAGCGGTTGATAGAATGTCTCGACTTTAAGGAATTCGGCCAGTTTTTTTGCGTGATCGATGTTTTCTTGGCTGCTGATTCCAAGCTCCGGCAAAATTATTGCGGTAACTTTGCTTGGTCCAAGGGCGTCGATGGCTATTTTAAGGGTGAGGGAAGAATCTACTCCTCCGCTTAAGCCTACGACGGCACGTTGCCTGCTCGCTTCTTTCATGAAATTTTTAAGTCCGCTGACAAGTTGTTTATGAATATTTTTCACTTGGGGTATTTGATGATGGGATATTAATTGTTGAAATGTTGGCTTGTAATGCCCTTAATAATGCTTCTGTAATATACTAGCATGTTAGCGATCTGTCACTTTGTTATCTTGATTCTGTTTTATTTATACTTCTTAAGCGCTCTCTTAATCTCAAGATTCTGCTCTTTCTTTTTCAAATCCCTCCTTTTGTCATGAAGTTGTTTACCTTTGCAAATGCCGATACTGGCTTTGATTAGCCCTTTTTTGAGATAGAGTTTTAGGGGAACGATGCTGATTCCTTGTTCGTTTAATTTGTGTTCCAGTTTGAGGGCTTCTTTTTTGTGCATAAGGATTTCTCGGTATCTTTCGGGGTCGAATTTGTCTTTATTGCTGTCGTTTTTGTAGGGGGAGATGTGTGAGCTTTTGATGAGGGGTTTTCCGCTTTCAAATGAGACATAGCTGCCTTTTAGTTGTACTTTTTTGATGCGGCAAGATTTGACTTCGGGGCCGGTTAAAATAATGCCGACTTCCAAGGTGTCGAGGATTTCGTAATCGTGATAGGCTTTCTTGTTTTTTGCCAGTTCTTGGGACATGTTTGCAAATTGTTTGAGGTATAAAATTGGGTTTGAGTGCCAAAGTGTATTGACATATATTGCTTATTGTATATAATTCAAACCTTCTATACAAAAGTTTATCAACTTTTTTGTTTTATTGAAAACGATTTTTGTTAATATTATGAAAAAAACTCTGGATTGTCATTGTAGGTTAGATATGGATAAGGACATTATGAAAATGTCTTTGGAGGAGATTTTTCAGTTTGTTGCTGATTTTTTAGACATGCATAGTAATAGTGAAAAATTGATGACGATTGATGAATTGAAAATTGTGATCAAAGGACGAGAAATGCTAAAGGAATTATATGAGCAAGCTGGTGTCAATGTTGATAGTTTTGAGAATGTGATGTTTGCGGATATGCTGGCAATGTTTCCGGAAACGGCGAGGGCAATTAATGATGTGATTGTTAAATTGAAGTTTGTTAATTCCATAGAGTCGGATACTCTTGGGGAAATATTATATGAGGGCAATAGAGTTCAATGGATGGCGGGGATGCAAATTCATAAAGCGGTAAATTTGGCATCGCCGATAGTGCAAATGTGGGATTTGGTGCTTAATTCTTTTGATAAATATGGATATAATGATGAAGATTTATGTAGGGAGAACTTTGGCAGTTTTTTTGCGCGTTTTCCTTCTGACGGTTATAAAGTTGCATGTGCTCTTTTGAGAGTAAGAAAGCTTTTTACCGAAATTAATGGTGATTTTGCTCTGCAAATTCAAAGAATTCTAGGATGTTAAGTCTTAATAAGAGATAAACGTTTTTCACTGCACTCTTTAATTCCGTAATTTTATATTTGTGATATTATGTGATGGCATTCTTCATAAACGCATAATAAAATGAAAAAATTAATTATATTCTTTGTTTCTCTGTTTGTTTTTTCACTTTCATCGAGTTTTTTTGTTTATGCAGAAGAATCTGATGCTGAATTGGCTGGATCTCTGTCTGCTCTGACCGAAGCGTCAACTGACTCCACTAAATATTTAACCTCTGTTGATAATATTTTTGAAAAAGTGCCGGTTGATGTGTTTGTGAGGACGGGTTGCGGACATTGTGCGGATGAGGAGGATTTTTTTGAGGAGCTTGCGGGACGGCGTGATGATTATATTGTGAATTTTCATAATATTGATAATCCTGAGCATTATGAACATTGGCAGCAGCTGACTGAGATGGATAATTTGACTAAAATGACTCCGATTACGCTTGTTGGGAATAAGATAATTATGGGGTTTGGTGAGGCCGAGACGACGGGAAGAATTATTGAGGATGCGATTACTAAAAGTAAGGGGAAAAAGACGCTGACTTTTGCCGAATATATAGAGGCCGGGGGGATGCAAAATGTGGAGAAACTGACGGCGCCGGGGTGTTTTGAGGAGACTAATATTTGTACGGATGAGGGAGAGGATGAGCCGATTTTGCAGAAGATTCCTTTTATTGGAGTGGTTGATCTTAAGGATTATTCGCTTGGCGGGATGTCGTTGGTTTTGGGCTTTATTGATGGGTTTAATCCATGTGCGATGTGGGTGCTTGTGACTTTTTTGATTGTGCTGATTCAGGCGGGATCCAGGCGGAAAATGTGGGTTATTGCGGGGATTTTTATTTTTGCTGAGGCCGTGATGTATTATTTGATTTTGAATGTTTGGTATACGTCTTGGGATTTTGTGGGGATGGATAGAGTGATAACGCCGATTGTGGGGGCGATTGCGGTTGGTGGTGGGTTGTACTTCTTGAA
>JAHJTR010000165.1 GCA_018829865.1 Patescibacteria group bacterium
ACATAAATCATCAAATTTAGTCGCCGCCTGAGTGGTATTCATAATCAACTTCCCATCATGCTCAAGATTATCAAGTATATCATCATAAGTTTTTTCGCCTCCACTTATAATTGAAGTATCAAGGAGTAATATCACGTTAGGAGTTTTAACATGCGATACATTATGAATCGGCTCGGAGGATAATCTATTAAAAACAACCACCGGTGCACCTCTTTTTTCAGCTCCAAAATCAGGAAAAGCCTGCACATTAAATCCCCGTAGCTCACCAATAATCTCGGCCAAGGCGTTAGCTGCAGTAATCGCACCTTGCCCGGCTCTTGAATGCCACGTTACTGATAATTCACAGTTATCCATATTTATTCTATTGAAATAATCATATCCCCAAGAGTTTTGCCGGACGGCACCATGGGTAGTACCTTCTCCTCCTTTTTAACATAAAATTCACATATACACGAACCCTCATGCTCATTCATTTTTCTCACAGCCGGGGCAATCTCATCAACTCTCTTTGCGCTTAAATATTTTACGCCAAATCCCTTAGCGATATATTTATAATTAGGGCTAAGGAGGGGAGTCGAGGCGTAATTCTTATTATAAAAAAACTCCTGCCACTGCCTAACCATTCCCAGATAAGAATTTTGAATTATGGCAATCTTAATATTTATATTTTCCTGAACCAACGTCATTAATTCCTGAATATTCATCTGTATGCCGCCATCACCGTTGATTAACCAAACTTCATCTTCCGGGCAAGCAACCTTCGCACCCAAAGCCGCGGGCAGCCCAAACCCCATAGAGCCAAGCCCTCCCGAAGTAATCAGTTTATTCGGCTTAGCGAACTCATAGGATTGGCATGTAAACATTTGATGTTGCCCTACATCGGTAACAATAATAGCATCCGGCCCCGAAACCTTACGAATCTCCCTTACAACATCATAGGTAAACGGCCTCTCTTTCCCCGCCCTCTTTATGGGATAAATTTTCAAAAGAGTTTTCTTCGCATTTTTTGAGTAGGAGTCAATCTCGCGAAGCCAATTCACATTCTTCTTCTTTGAACATCCCTTAATCAATTCCGGAATTACAAGCTTGCAATCTCCGATTAAAGGCACATCCACCCTGACATTTTTATTTATCTCAGCTTCATCAATCTCTATGTGAATAATTTTTGTGTTCTTAGTAAGCTCATCAATTTGACCCGTAATTCTGTCATCAAATCTTTCGCCAATGCCTATGATTAAATCCGCATTATGAACAGCATAATTAGCAGCCGCATGTCCGTGCATTCCAAGCATCCCCATGCAAAGCTCATGCGCCTCATCCAAAGCACCCAGCCCCAGCACTGTCAACACCACCGGCATATTGGTTTTCTCGGCAAACGCCCTCAACTCATTTTCCGCCCCTCCAATCATTATCCCATGTCCTGCAATAATGACCGGCTTTTTTGCAGAATTAATTAACTTAACAGCCTTAGAAATATCACTCTTTTTTAATTTGCTTTTGTTCAAAGGCAGAGCAACTGTTTTTGGATATTTATATTCGGTTTTTTGACTGAATATATCTTTAGGAATATCAATTAAAACCGGACCCGGCCTGCCGCTTCGGGCAATGTGAAACGCCTCCTTTATAATTCTTGCTAAATCCTCGATTTTTTCAACCACATAATTGTGCTTGGTTATCGAAAATGTAATCCCGGTAATATCAGTCTCCTGAAAAGCATCAGAACCCATCACATTACTTGCAACCTGCCCGGTAATATAAACCACAGGCACAGAATCCAAATAAGCATTGGCAATTCCTGTTACTAAGTTTGTAGCTCCCGGGCCGGATGTCGCCAAGCAAACTCCTACCTTACCACTTGCTCTGGCATAACCCTCAGCCGCAAAAGCCGCGCCCTGTTCATGCCGAACCAAAATATGATGCAACACAGGGTAATCCTTAAAACAATCATAAAGCGCAATCACAGACCCACCAGGATAACCAAAAATATAAGTAGTCTTCTCCTTAATCAAGCTTTCCATCACTATTTGAGCTCCACTCTTTTGCATTTTTAATCTTTAAATCTAAAAACAATATATATTAATAAACGCTGTTTGCAATGTCATCTGGTTTGCTGATTTATGGTCGGCAACAATTTTTCAGATTGCCCAATACCAACTCAATATTTATATATCAGCCCAAATTTTCCTCTTTAACAAAAGCTCCTCATCCGCTATTTTATACTCAACAAATTAACACCAAAAAAATGCCAGTAACAATATTACTTCTAATCGTTGGATTTGCCTTGCTCATCAAAGGTGCCGATGTTTTGATTGAAGGATCTGCCTCTATAGCCAAAAGATTCGGTGTATCTCCTTTGATAATCGGAATTACAATTGTTGGTTTTGGCACCAGTACACCCGAATTGATTACATCTGTAATTGCGGCTCTGCAAAATGAGAGCGCTCTGGTTTTAGGAAATGTTATAGGGAGTAATATAGCAAACGTCGCATTGATCCTGGGTATAACGTCATTAATAGCTCCTTTGGCGGTTACAAATTTGACCATTATACGAGAATTGCCCTTTACAATCGCTTCCTCGGTCGCCATGATAATCTTGATTTTCGATAGGCTCTTTGCTGACGGAGAGAATTTTTTCAGTAGAGGAGATGGCATGATTATGATGCTATTCTTCTTTATTTTCATTTATTTTACGGTTACCAGCATCATAGCCGAGCGCAAGAAGAATAAACGTATCAAGAAGCAGGTCAAAGAAATTGCCGCAGAAGTCTCAGCGCCTCCGGTGGGAAGTATTGGCAGGTCAATCGGTTTCGTAATTGTTGGCTTGGCCGGAGTGATGGGTGGTGGTTACCTAGTTGTAAACAGCGCCGTAGAGATAGCAACCGCATTTGAGCTCTCCAAAACATTCATAGGTCTTACAATAATAGCGGTCGGTACATCCTTGCCTGAGCTGGTCACATCAGCCGTCGCCGCGTTCAAAAAAGAAACAGACCTCGCTGTTGGTAATATAGTTGGAAGTAATATTTTTAATCTTTTGTTTGTCCTCTCGTTATCAGGCATTCTGGCTCCTTTCAAAATCGACCCAAACACCATCGTAGATGCCGGAATAATGACGGTTATAATGATCTTCCTATTCGTTTTCGCCTTAACAAGAAAAGTTATCACAAGGTGGGAGGGGGGAGTCTTCTTTGCCCTCTATGTGCTAACTATGGGATTTGTTATTATAAGGGAGGTAAATGGCTTTGATTTCTTGATATAATACTGTTCGCAAACTGGCTTGTGTTCATCTCAGAAAAGTAGCGCCACCTGCCTATGCTTTCTGTACTTATAATCAACAGACCGCATCACCTCAGAAACCCCATTATGAGCAAATTCATGATGTTGTTTACAAAGAGGTTTGAGGTTTTTATGACTATGATGCTCCGAAAAACGATCAGGATGATGAATAACATCTGCAGGACGCGGGCAACCGAAGTGGCTGCATCTCTCACCAACCTCTCGTTTCCTGTAAACAGAAATATACCGAGAAATTCTATTCAGCACTTTTTCCCCGGGGATTTTAGTCGTTTCTTTCGTCTGTAATTTTGGCTGATGGAGCGCGATTACATCGGACT
>JAHJTR010000166.1 GCA_018829865.1 Patescibacteria group bacterium
AAACAAAAAATACCTCCTCTCTCAAAACAAATTCTCATCCCCAATACTTTGTTCCCTATGCTTATTCTCACTTTGCCTCTTCAAATACTCTTTTTTTATCCGCCCCGCCATATCTTGATGTTCAGCCAAAATAACCTCATAATCCTCCCTTTTTAACGAAAAAACCACCGTCTCCAAAGATGTCACGCAAGTCGCATTCCTGGGCACCGCAGAAATCAAAGCCATTTCACCAAAAAAGTCGCCCGCACCAAGCACAGCAATCTCACTCCCTTCACCCGGATCACCCCTTTTTTCCTCAAGCACCTTGACTTCACCTTTTTCAATAATATACATTTTATTCCCATAATCCCCTTGTTTAAAAACGGGTGAATTCGCCGACAAAACCTCACGCTCAATCCTGCGCACAATCAGCTCCAAATCACCATCATTCAAACCTACAAAAATAGGGATTTTCCTCAGCGACTCAATAATTGAAATATCAGCATTATCCATATTCTTTTTTTTAAATTAAAACCATTATAAACAATAAACAATTCAAACACCACAACCACAAAAAACACCATAAATAAAACCGTTATTTCAAAAAACCCCCTTGCCAATTACAGCCAAGAGGGTTTTAAAATTTATTCAAAGACACATTATTCAATTTCTTTCTTCAAAAATCCTTTTTTCATCCCTTTCGCAAACCCCTTATGCATACCCTTATCGCCCATTCCCTTACCAAAACCTTCAAGCCCAAGCTCCTTAAAGGCAGCTTTAGCCTCCTGAACCTTTCCATCTTTCAACAATTGTTTAGCGGCAACCAAACCACCAAAGTTATCTTCATTAATCATTTCAAGAATTTTAGGATTCTTCCCGTCTTCAGTCATTAATTCACGCCATGCAGCGTAATCCCCGGCCTCAAATGCCGCCATCATAGCCTCATGATGTGCGGGATCAAAGTTTTTACCCATATTAAAACCCTTTTTCATCCCTTTCATATAAGCCCCACGTTTACCCATATTTTGTCTCGGACCAAAACCCTTTAGTCCTAATTCCTCCTTAATGGCTTTTGCCTCCTCAATTTTCCCCTCATCCATCAATTTTTTAGCCTCCACAAATCTCCCAAAGTTCTCCTCGGTAATCACATCCAAAACCCTGGCATTTTTCCCACTCATTAATTTGCTCCAAGCAGCATAATCATTTGTCTCAAAAGCCTCCATCATATCTTCATGACGCTCAGTTGAATAATTATTTCCTTGTTTTAACCCGGCCCCTGCTGATTGAGCAAAAGCGGATGTCGTTGCCAAAGCGATCATAGCCATCACAGCAGTCGCAGATGCAAATCCTAACGCATAATTTAATACTTTCATTGTTTTTTTTATTAAATAATATTTTGTTAAAGGTCTTTCGGCCGATTCCCCCTAACACTATTAATACGCAGTCTTAAAATAATTTCTTTCACCTTTTTAAGAATAATTTTAAATTAGGAGGACGATGAGGCATAAACCAGGGCCTAATTTCAACAGCTCTAAAATTAGCATCTCCCAATTTTTCCCCAATTATCTTAACCTTAACCCCAACTCTAAGCTGAACCATATGCCTAATAAAAGCTCTTTCCGCATCAATATCCCATTCACTCCCCTCCAAATCCTCAAGCAAAAACCCATCACGCTCATACATTTCAAGTATTTCACCCGCCAAAATCCCCCTTTCCGGTCTCATCCACATTTTAGAACGCATATTTTGCATCTCAGTGTAATAAGGCAGCATTCTAAGAACATTTTCAACCCGATTAGAAAGCCCGGTTGCATATAGTAGCCCTCCCAAAACAATCGAAATCAACAAACTCAAACCAACAATCAAAAAAGGACGATACTTATAACCTGTTTTGCTGCCCCTAAAATGCACATACGCAAGCGCTAAAAATGCACACATCAATACAAACCAAAAATAGGGAAGAACAGTCATAACAAAAGTCAAAAGACTACCTGATAAAAGACTATAAACATCCCATTCAAGCCCATTAATCTGCAAAAGAATAATTCCAAAAGCCAAACTGCCCAAAACAATCATCAAACCAAATACAAACCAAAAAAACGACTTTTTTAACATAAACTGCCATTTGGGAATAGGCATAATATGCTCCTTTTTTATTTTATTTAACGTTTTTTCAATAAGATTATTCATATATTTAAAGTAATGATTTATTAACGATGGCCATATCTTTAAACTGCTTTTTAGCTCGATTAATCAAAGTTGAAACCGTGCCTATGGATTTTTGCAAAATATCGCTTATCTCTTCATAACTTTTATCTTCAAGATAACGCAAAATCAAAACCGTACGATATTTTTCCGACAAATTCGCCAGCATCCTCCTCACAATCTTTGACAATTCCTTTAATTTAACCTCATTTTCAACGTCTGCATCCCCCGGCAACATTTGCACAAAAGCACCTACTTCATCATCCTCCACACTTATCAATTGCGGCCTGACTTTCATTTTTCTAATACAACTAATTGTTTCATTATGCGTAATCCTATAAATCCAACTTGAAAAACTGAATTCCCCATCATAATCATACAAATTCCGATAAACCTTAATAAACACCTCTTGCAATATATCCTCGGCCTCCTCCTTTGTTACAGCCGAAATTCTCCAAATATATCTTTTAAGCGGCTCCTTGTATTTCTCCATCAAAAACAAAAAATTATCCGAATCCAAAAGACTCAACTTAACCAACTCTTTGTCAGATTTCCCCTTAAAATCAATCATATTTAAGACATTTCAACTAATTATTAATACGCATCAAGCCATTATCTTCTTTCAAAATTATCCAAATAAACCTTGAAAAGTTGATATTTACCAACTCAAACACTATATTCATTATAACAAACACATAAAATACAAAAAAATGAAAAAATTCATAATTCTGATCTTTATTGCAGGACTCATTGCAGGCGGATATTCCTATTCACAAAACTACTATCAAAAAGAAACAACAAAAATCACTAATACTGAATTTCAAGATGTATCCATAAGATTAAAATGGCTGCATCAAACTCAATTTGCAGGATTATATACGGCAGATCAAAAAGGATATTACAAAGATGCAGGCCTTAATGTTAGCCTTTACCCTTTTAGATACGAAACCCCACCTATAGACGAAGTTTCCGCAGGTACAATTGATTTTGGTATTACCGGTGCCGATGAACTGCTTGTAGCCCGAGCTGAGGGGAAAAAATTAGTGGCACTCGCGGTAATTTATCAGGAAAATCCAGTCGTGGCCTACACATTAAAAACGTCAGGATTAACCGAACCCAAGCATTTCATAGGCAAAAAATTGGGAATAGAAAATAATGTCAATGTAGAACTGGTAACAAGAGCCATGCTTGCTGACCAAAATGTTGATTATGATAATGATGTTACTATAATTCCAATTGACTATGATGCAACTCCCCTAATTCAAGGAGAAGTGGATATCGCAACCGGATACGTAATAAACGAACCCCTTCAAGCAGAAGAAGCCGGCTATCCGGTTAATATTATTCATCCTTACAAATATGGAGTATCACTATATGCAGATGTAATCTTCACTACTGAAGATACAATAAAAAATAATCCAGAATTAGTTGAAAAATTCATCCAAGCTACTCTAAAAGGCTGGGATTATGCCATAGATCATCAGGACGAAGCCGTAAAATACACATTAATGTATAAGGATGAAGAAAACATCGCCTTAAATTATAACCATCAAAAAAAACTTCTTGAAAAATCAGTACCATTAATTAAACCTACAAAAGCAACAAAAATAGGTCAAATGAATTACGTTAAATGGGTACGTACATATGAACTCCTCAGAAAATACGAAATAATTGATAAAGACCTTGATGTAACTAAAGCTTACACAACAGATTTTATAAAATAAAAAAAATGCGTCTAAGTACAAAAATTGCAATAATTTTTTTAGGACTGGCAGTTGTTTCAACCATTCTCATTAATCATGTTAGCAAACAAATAATCAGAGACAATTTTACT
>JAHJTR010000167.1 GCA_018829865.1 Patescibacteria group bacterium
AATTCATGCGGGAATTGGCGCTATTACCGAAGGTGACGTAATGATGGCATCGGCCAGCAAAGGAATAGTTTTTGGCTTCCATGTCGAAGAAAACGTGCATGTGAGTCGTCTGGCTGAGCGCGAAAATGTGGATATTATGAAGTACAAGGTTATTTACAAATTGATCGATGATATCACAGATCTGCTCGCAGGCTTGATTGAGCCGGAAATCGTTGAAATTGAAATCGGAGAAGCTGAAGTGAAGCAGATTTTCTTCTCAAGCAAAAAGGAATTGATTCTTGGCTGCAAGATCGTCAAAGGGGTCGCTCAAAGTAAATTGCATGTTAAAATTATGAGAGGAGAAGAGCAAGTCGGCAAGGGATACATTAATAGCCTGAGAAGCAAAGAAGAGACAGTCGATGAAATTAAAGTTAATCAAGAATGCGGTATAAAATTAGAAACACACGACAAAGTTGAAGAAGGTGATAGAGTAGTATTTACAAAAAAGGAGAAGCGGACGAGAAAGCTTAGTACTTAAACTCTACTCTTATGAATATACTCGTTA
This sequence comes from Patescibacteria group bacterium, assembly GCA_018829865.1. GTDB lineage: Bacteria > Patescibacteriota > Gracilibacteria > UBA1369 > JAHJTR01 > JAHJTR01. The sequence goes on from JAHJTR010000167.1 coordinate 545, forward strand.
CAGGTGGGGCGGGATTTATTGGCTCCAATTTTCTCTGCAGGATGATCAAAAAATATCCCGATTATAATTTTATCAATGTCGATAAGCTAACCTACGCCGGCAATCCCGACAATTTAAAAGAAATTCAAGACAACAAGCAATACACTTTTATCAAAGCCGATATTGGTGATAAAAAAATCATTCCACAAATAATGGGCGATCACAAAATCACTCATTTAATAAACTTCGCCGCAGAAACCCATGTAGATCGCAGCATAGAAAGCAGCGATGTTTTTTTGCAAACAAACGTAATGGGAACAAAAAATCTGATGGACTCCTCTCTGCAACATAAAAATTTCCAACTTTTTTACCAAATCTCAACGGACGAGGTCTATGGATCACTCGATTTGGACTCAAATGAGCAATTTACGGAAGAAACTCCCCTAGCCCCAAAGAACCCCTATTCCGCGAGCAAAGCCGCATCTGACATGCTTGTAATGGCATATTTTAACACTTTTAAACTCCCCGCGGTAATTAGCAGATGCAGCAATAATTACGGCCCCAATCAATATCCCGAAAAGCTAATCCCCTTCTTCGTAAAAAAACTTCTCGCAGGCGAAAAAGTCCCTGTTTACGGCGACGGCCTTTTTGTTCGCGACTGGATTCACGTGAACGACCATTCCGATGCAGCCGATATCATTTTACATCAAGGCAAACCCGGTGAAATTTATAATATTGGAGGAGACGGCGAAATCAGCAACATCGATTTAACCAAAAAAATTCTTAAAATTATCGGTAAAGGTGACGAAATGATCGAGTATGTGGAGGACAGGAAAGGCCACGATCGACGATACAGCATGGGGTACGGCAAAATGAACAAACAGTTTGGCTGGAAGCCAAAGGTAAATTTCGAGATGGGCCTCAAAGAAACCATAAAACATTATCAAATGCTACTAACATAAAAACAAATGAATATACTTATAATTGGGAAAAAAGGCATGCTAGGCCATGATCTGGTCGAGTCAATGAAACAAATGCCGGCCGTAACATTAACCGCTTTTGATCGTGAAGACCTCGATATAACGGATAGAGAGGCGGTTGAATCAGCTGTCACCCACCTGAAACCCGATTATATATTTAATGCGGCAGCCATGACCAATGTCGATGCCTGCGAAGAAAATCCGATAAAAGCTAATCTGGTCAACGCCGATGCGGTAGGTTATCTGGCTCGAGCCGCCAAAAGTGTGGGCGCAACATTGATTCATTATTCCACGGATTACGTTTTTGATGGCGCAAATGAAGAGGGATATGCCGAGTATGATAAGCCGAATCCAATTAGTGAATACGGTAAAAGTAAGTATAAAGGAGAGCAAAACGCGTTATCTGAGAGCTCAAAAATCTATATTGTGAGAGTCTGCTGGCTATACGGAAAAAACAGAGAGAACTTTGTCGATTTTTTAGCTAATTCAGCCCGAAACGGAGTCCCGGTAAAACTTGTGGAAGATCAATTCGGACACCCCACCTATACGCAAGACATAGCCGAAAAAAGCCAACTATTTACAGGTATGACTCTGGCTCAACCTCCCTGCGGAATCTACCACCTCTTTAACAACGGCAAAACAAGTCGAAAAGAACAAGGAGAGCACATTTTTGAACTACTGGGCCAAAGACCCCCACAGGTTGAATACGTATCCGTAAGCTCATTCCCGGGCAAAGCCCCAAGGCCAAAATACTCCATACTAAAAAACACCAAAATAGCCGATATCAGAGATTGGCAAGAAGCCACTAAAGACTATTTGGGAACGATGAGCCGGACTTAATAAATTTAAGCAAAACATTGCCAAAGAAAAAAACATGTACTATAATATGTACGTACACTTTAAAATAACGTAATATAAAATCTATGCTAACAATAACATCAACAAACGCCCGTTCAAATCTTTTTCAACTACTTAAAAAAATACTTAAAAGTCACATTCCCACAAAAATATCATCAAAAGAAGGAACTGTAGTTCTTCTACCCGAGGAGGATTATGAAAGTCTAATTGAAACAGCTGAATTGCTCTCAACTCCCGGATTAAAGCAATCAATCAAAAAAGCAGATAAAGAGATATCCCAAGGTGAAGTTTTTTCATTTGATAATGTTTTCAAGAATTAATGAAACAATTCAACATATTTTTTACGAAACAAGCAAAAAAAGACGTTAAATTGCTTGATGAGAGGTCTAAAGCTAAACTACAAAAAATACTGCTACAAACCCTCTCAGAAAATCCATATCTGGGGAAGAAATTACTAGGCGAATTAAGAGGTAACTATTCCTTCCGCCTCAGCATTAAAGACCGCGTAATTTACAGTATTGACTCTAAAAAAAGAATAATTTATATAAAAAGAGCCAGAACCCACTACGGAGATTAATTAAATACCCCCACCAAGCCTTTCCTCAAATTCCTCAATCGTAAAAGCATGATTTTGAGTACCCGTACATTCAACAGCATAAGTCCCGCACAAAGCCCCAATTCGAGCGCATTTCTCTAGCTTATAGCCTTTCCCAAGACCATATAATAGCCCCGCCCGATAAGCGTCCCCGCAGCCCGTCGGTTCAGCGATGTTTTTCGGAACAAAAACCGGCACATGAATTTCATTGATCTCGTTCACAATTGGAGCAGAGTTGCACTCCACAGTTGGAGCAGAGTTGCACTCTGCTCCATTTTTATAATTTCCACCATTTTCACTTTTATTTCCACCATTTTCACCCAAAAACTTAATCACCGACCCCTCCCCTCCCAGTGTCACAATCAACAATTCCAGCCTCCCCAAAATCTCAGCCTCAGTCAGCCCACTATTCTTCTTAAACATCTCAAATTCATAATCATTCAAAATCATCCCCTTCGCACCATCCACACAATTAATCAGCTGCTCGCGGCTAAAATAAGGCAAATTCTGCCCGGGGTCAAAAATAAAATCAATACCCTGTTTTCTACATTCCCCCACATATTTCAAAATCTTCAAAATCCCATCAGGCGCAATTAGTAAAAGTGGTTTTTTGAAGGAGTCTAAGCCCGTCCCCTCTCCTACCAAACCTTCATTCTCAGTCAACTTCACAGCAATCTGACTCAAATCAATCTCATCAACCCCACTATTCATCGCACCCGGGTAAAAGAAAGTAATCTGCTTGCCTTTGGAATCGGTAGAAATATAAGCGGCCGCAGTATCATTTTTTGAATCGCTAAGAATCCGATCAGTCGAGCACCCCCAAGATTCAAGACGATCAAGATAGTCAGCGCCGTCTGCCCCAATACTAGCCAAAATATTCGGCTTTTCACCAAGCAAATGCAGGTTATAAGCGATATTTCCCGCAGTACCACCAAAATGCCGTTGCTTATCCTTCAAAAGGAAACCAACGCTCAAATTATGCAAATTATCAGGCATTATGGACTCATCAAACGCCCCTTGCACCATCATTATGTAATCGTAGGCTATAGAGCCTGATATGTATGTTTTCATATTTTTAAGGTTAAATACTATTCAAGAATGACTTTATATGAATTCGCAATTAATGCCAATTGCTAATTCTAAATTAAAAAAGGCTTTCAGCCCGTGGTTCATACACCACACCCATGTGAAATCCTTACAACCGGAACACTTATTTTCTCAATTTTTCGTACTCTTCAACCGATAATTGAATATCGTTTAGAATTTTCCTGAGCAAGCCCTTGCTCAGCTCTCTATTATGAATTGGAACTACTGTTGTTCTTCCATCTTCATGCCGCATAAAAACATGCGAGCCTTCCGCATCCCTCTCACAAAACCCACAACTTTCAAGTATTTTAATAAGCTTTTTTGGTTTTATCGGAATAAGTTTAGGCATTTGATAACTCTAAATTTTGAATGCCAATAAATTTTGTTCGCATTACCTCTTTCTTATTCACATTTCTAAGACATAACTTTACTACTTCCGCCAAATTCTTCATCATTTCATCCTGTGTTCTTCCCTCTGCATGACAGCTTGGTACCGAAGGGATAGAACCTATAAATATTCCATCCTCATCCTGTTCGATATAAACAGTAAATTGTTTTATCTTCATAATAAATTTATTAATTATACTAATCAATTTTTTACATCTTCTCTATCCACATTCCTCACATGCTCCTGCCTAATCTTCCTCGGCTCACGAAGCACCTCATCTCCCTTAAAATGCTTATTCCTAGCCACATTATTCGCATGATGCAAACTCTCAAACGTCCCTGCATCAGTCCAATCGCCTTTTAGCAAAGCCGCCGCGAGCTGTCCGGTTTGTATATATTTATTATTCACGTCAGTAATCTCCAGCTCACCCCGATCACTCGGCCTCAGCTGACTAATATAATCAAAAACCTGATTATCATACAAATAAAGCCCCGTAACCGCATAATTACTCTTAGGCACAGCCGGTTTCTCCTCAATCGAAATCACTCGATTATTCCGCTTATCAATCTCCGCAACCCCAAAACGCCTGGCATCCTCGGTTTCTCTAAGAAAAATTTTAGCCCCATTTTTAAAGGAGGAGATTTCACTCGCAAGATTTTCCTCATAAATATTATCCCCAAGAATAACTGCCATGGTATCACGACCGACAAAATCAGAGGCCAAATTGAGCGCATGCGCGATACCAAGGGCATCTTCCTGGCATTTATAAGTGATATTACAGCCAAAACGACTACCATTACCAAGCAAGGAGTAAAATCCACCCGCGTACTCAGGCCCAATCACAACCAAAACCTCTTTAATACCCGCGCTCAGCAAAGTCTCAAGCGGATAAAAAATCATCGGTTTATTGTAAACCGGAAGCAAATGTTTATTAGTGATTTCCGTGAGCGGCTTCAGGCGATTCCCGAATCCACCGGCTAGGATAATTCCTTTCATACGTTTAAGTTAATAAGAACAGAAGTTTAACGTAAAAATGAGGAGAAAGAAAGGTTTATTTATAAAAATCGCTATGATATTGTTTATTACAATATGACTATCTATAAAGAACATAAAAAATATATTCATGAAAAAGTCCGATAAAAACTATCAATTTGAAGTAATTTTTACTGCTCAAGAAGAAGGAGGCTTTACTGCTGAAGTACCGGATTTACCGGGTTGCATTTCTGAGGGAGAAACAATAAAAGAGGCGGAACTAAACATACAGGAAGCCATTGATCTTTACTTGGAAACCCTTGAACAAAGAGGAATCCCGCTTCCCGAGCGAGAGCCACCTAAGGTGTTAAAGATGAATATTACTGTTGTCCGGAATACTCCAACAAAAAAGTCACATGCCTAAATTACCTGTAATAAAACCACGAAAGCTAATCCAAGCGCTTAAGAAGCTTGGATTTACTGAAAGAGGTAATAAATAAACAAATCACTATTCCTGTGAACAACAAGCCCTTGAAAAAAGGAACTTTAGCAGCAATTTTAAGACAAGGAGAAATCCGTCCGGAAGATTTAAAATAAAAGGTTACTATCCATAACATCAGACTGAAAACTCTAAAATCCATGACAAAGCTGGAAATACTTAAGAAACAAATAACAGCCGCAAGAGATAAACTAAATGAATCGCTAGCTCTTGAACCGCTGGAACTCAATAAAGTGGCCTGTATTCAAGTATTTAAAGCTACATTCGAATTAAGTTGGAAATATATGAAGGAGATAATGGCAGTCGGCGGAACGCAGGCAACCGAAAGTCCAAGAGGTACGATTAAAATGGCGGGAAAACTGGGGTTAATAGACAATGTTGAAGATTGGCTAAAACTA
>JAHJTR010000168.1 GCA_018829865.1 Patescibacteria group bacterium
GAAAATCTAAAAATAGAATGTACAAGAATGATATTAAATCTAATACATGAATTACTACATACTAAACAGTTATTAACCAATTCACCTTCATCTAAAGAATTCCTAACTTCAATTGCCAATTATTACTCAGAAGAATTTATTGAAAAAGCAACACCTGATGTAAACAAAGTCTTTAGAGCTGTTACATCATTAAAGGAGTGTCCAATAATTATTGAAAGTAAAGGCAATCAATCAAAACTGAAACCGGGAAGCGGTAATCAACAGGAATTAACAGAAGAAAGTAATGCAATGCTAGCTGAAGCAAGAATAAATAGATTGGCACCTATTTTAAGAACAACAATAGAATATCCGGAAAACCCAATTCTTAACACTGAAAATTTTGCTGTTGGAATTCAAAAAAGGTCTACTACAATTGAATGTGACGAAGAAAAATTTAGAGAAAAAATGGGAGAAAAAAGTCTAACACACTGGCCACAAGGCAGCGATAGTTTTGTAGAAACTAAAGAGTATGACATTTTACTAAAACTAAACAATCAAATCGATCCGATTATAGAAGAAGCCTTCAACGAATTTGCAGCGCAGATATTTAACGCCCAAGAATAAACACAGAAGTCTATAAATACCAGAACGAATAATTTTTTCATATCTGCATATATAACTGCGTAAATTAACTCAACAAAAATTTATGTATTTTTAATAAATATTTAACCCAGATTTTTTATAATCAATAGCACTACATTGATTAAAACAAGTAAATTATGTACACTTCAGGTACACAAATTAAATCAATAGCCATGCAAACCAAAGCAATCGGAATTAAAAAATTCCGCGAAAACATCACATCATTGTGGAAAGAAGCCCGCGAAAAAGACATCAAATACATTGTCATGCATCACAACATGCCAATCTTTGAAGTTACGCCACTTAAAGAAAAAGAATTAATTATCGATAAACTCGCCGCAGATATTGCCAAAGCCCGCCAAGAGGTTAAGGAAGGAAAGGTTTATACAACAGAAGAAGCATATAAAATCCTAGGACTCAAATGAAATTCAAAATCAAACTGGCACAATCAGCGCTAAAAGACTTAAAAAAGCTAACTTCAAAAGTTTCAGAACGAATTCTAAAAAAACTGGATTTTTTCGAATCAAAACCAAATCCCCTCAAACACGCAAAAAAACTCAAAAACTCCGACTACGGCACCTACAGATTCCGCATCGGTGAATATAGAGTCATATTTGATATTGACAACAAAGGTAATATAAAAATACTAATGATCTTAAGAATCAAACACCGGAAAGACATATATAAAAGTGATTCATAATTTAAAAAGGAGCCCGATACAATCGCGCTCCTTTCCTCCTTTCAAAAACCCATCCCCTATTTCACCTCATAAAACGCACTTTCAACCTCAGGCACCTTCTTCCTCACCAAATTAATATCATAAGGCTCAAAACCGGTTAATTTACCATTCTCAACCGTAACCTTAACCGCCATCGCATTATCCTTCATATTCATATCCTCATAAAAATCACTCCATTCCATCTGGGTAGGAGAGGAATTCACATACCCACCAATATAAGCATAAACCACATATTCAATTTTCGCATCATCCATCACAATCGGCGTCCTAGTCGCATGTTGACTGGGAACGGAAGAGTTATCTGAATACAAATAATAAGTCGTATCATTATTAGTAAAATACATCGAAGCCTCAGCCGGATTCACAAACACCCCAGGCTTATTATCCAACAAATTTTTACAAACCTTATCACAACTCAAATGATAAGCCCCAATATGCACAACCCCCGTATACTGATTATTATTTTTATTCTCAGGAGTAAAATTAAATTTAAGAGGGAGTTCATACCATTTAATATTTTCCTTCTGGCCTCCTATCCAAACACCCCATAAACTATCATAAGTCAGCATATCACCAACTTTTTTCCCCTCAAGGCTAATAGAATCGGATTTCATATTGAAGTATCCATCAGGATAATAAGTAAAAAACTTAGTATTATTAACTTTATTATACTCATAACCAAAATCTTTTGAAACGGTAGCTCTCATCAAATACCTCTTCTGCTTATCATAGATTTTTTCATAGTTATTAGTAAGCCAAGTAACTGCCTTAGTTTCGCCAATTTTAAGCGACCCACCTGAAATAAGCGCCCGATCACTAGAATTTTGATACACCCAAGGCACAAAATCTCCATCTTCATTCATATAATCTATTCTCAAACTATATTTATCATTAAGATCACTCTTCCCAACATTCTTAATTTTCAAATCAATATTCCCATAAATAGTACTTCTGGCATCACTAAAAGGTTTAACATTACTCACCTTGAATTCCGCAATCTCAATATCAGGATAATTATTGGCATTTAAGGAGTAACTCTGCACATATTCATTATCACTCTCATCATATTCAGTGATACTCTTATCCGGATCTACCCAAAACACCAAATCAAATTTTTCAGCACTGGGTTTAACATTAAATCTACCACTGAATGAATAATCCTTATTACTATTATCACCATTTAATTCAGTCATAGAGGCAACCGGCCAAGTCTTTAGTTTTTGAAGAGGTTTAAACTCTCCATCATCTTTAATGTATAAAGTTACACCACTATAATCCGGCAATTTAACTCCACCCGTTTTTTCAATTCTACCATGCACCTCTATTTCAACAGACAAACCATCCCCAACCTTATGCTCAATAATCTGCACAGATCCGGGCTTAACTCTCAAATTCAAACAGTTTTTAACCATTCCATCCAAATTAGCAATATTCATACCTCTAAAATATCGCAAGAAAACCTCTCTATGAGTAAGATACGGATTCACTTTATCAGTTTTAGTAGTTGCATAAGCGGCATCAGGCGCCATTTGATTGGTAATAATTTCTCTTCTAACAATTTTCCGCACCTCATTTGAATCATTTTTAGCAAACCAAACCAAATCAGTCGCAACATTGTCAGCCAAATCCACTGTCTCTAAAATTTTATTATCAGGGAGATCAACAGCTGCGGTTAACAACAAATTCTTTCCACTAGAATTAGTGATATAGTAATCAACAGGCACTTTAATATCAGTACTCACAGTCACAACCTTACCGAGAGGAATTTTCACATTTTTAAACGTAGCGGGAACCGCATAGCTCTTTATCGTTTCAAGATAATCATTACCACTGATCTTTTTTATATCATGCGTAAACACATTAATATTCACACCCTCAATATCGGTAGTAGTATCTTCACTTTGCACGTCTATACTTAGCTTCACCGTATATTTACCATCCGTAATAATCGGCACTCCACCATTATTGGAAACCTCACCAACAATATTAGAAATTCTCAGATTTTTCCATTTATCCACATCAGTACAAATCTGAGCACCGGACATTTTCTTATTTTTGTAATTTAAAGCCCTCTGAATCACAGTAGCCATTTCAGCCCTATTAATAGCATCATCGGGACGCAAATAATCTCCGGCATCATCTCCTTTAATAATTCCAACATCATACGTCGCAGCTAAACAAGATAAATCAGCCCTTGAAGCCCCAACATCCTTAAATTGATGATTAAGATTAACTTGAGGTAAATCAAAAGTCTTTGTCAGCCAACAAGAAATATCACCACGACTGGCATTGTTACCTGGCGCAATTACACCATCGGCAACTTTAGCCAATCCAAGATCCTCAGCCTGAGCAAAATATTCTTTTGCCCAAGTTTTATCAGCAACGGCATTAATACTTGATCCACCATCTTTTTTACCTTTTCCACTGCTTTCCAAAA
>JAHJTR010000022.1 GCA_018829865.1 Patescibacteria group bacterium
GATGAAACATAGGGCAGCCAATATAATTCAGAAAAAATTATCAAAATTATCCAGAGAAGAAGAATTAGAATATTGGAGAGTTCAGGCACAAGAATTACGCGAACAACAAAGAAAATTATTAAAAAAGGTAAAGATAAAAGTGTAACAAACGGCTTAACTCTGCTGCCTAATAATAAGGATGGCTTTGGAAGTTTTTGTGATTTAATTAATTGACTATAAATTTTTTACCAACCAAGTTTTACTCGGTTTCCTCATTTTTGGCAAATCCACAACTCAATCACTTATTTATGACTGGTGAAGGCAAAGCAAAACCTGAAGAATACAATCTACCAAACTCGGTTGATATCGAAGTAATAAAAGATATTGTGGATTGGGTAATAAGGCTTTAACCAATTCCCTGTCTCTTCGTTGATAAAGATTTGAATTTGAATTTTATAAGTAATATATTATGCCAGTTAATATGATATAAAATATTTATGATAATTGAATATGAAAATAGATGGAGTGACAATAAGTCAATAAAATTGGAAAACGGAATGAAAACAGAGTTTTTACTTGTCAGCCTCTGGCTGAATGGAATATAACACACAAATCCGCCACCGGCGGATGTGTTATACAGATTATTGGCAGGCTTGCCCGCCTATCTTTATGGCGGGATAATTAATAGTTATCTGCAAAGAATAGCTGCTCAGTCGTCAATTAATAAAAAGGATTTTTGGATTGAATGAAAAACAAAAAATATATGGGTTAATAGAGTTTTCGCAAGAACTTTTATGTGCTGCCGATTCACTTGGTTGCTCTGTTGATATTGAATTGGCAAACTATACAGCGACACTTACTTTACCTTTTCTTCCTAATTGGGATTCAAATGAAAAAGACCCACTTAATAAATGCTTGATTGGTCCAAAACCCGCTGATAAATGGAAAAGAGGTGATGAAATTATATTCTGGGGGAAACCAACTTCATATCCAAATGGTAACTCATATGTAAATTATACGTTATTAGAATTTTCCATTGATTCAACAATTATAGACGCCGCAACACAAGCGATTTACTCGTCTTTTCCAGCCTGGTTAAATCTATTCGAAAAGTATGTGATGTTGTTGACAAAGCAGCACACTAGGAATCAAATATATGGAGCTGATGGCCATGCTAGACTTGAGCTTCTACTAGATGATGCGAATAAACTCAAATATATTTCTAGTAAAACCTCTAATTCTATACAACTAATAATAGATCAAGAGGATGTATCACTTCATTATGCACAATTTGTTGAAGCTTCAAAGCTTTCTTCAAAACTGTTAAAACCCCGATTAGAATATCAACTATTACTCGATGCCTATATTGCTCGTCGTAATCATGATTTTCGAAAAGTAATAATTGAAGGTGCTTCCGCCTTAGAAGTTTGCTTAACCACGAGAATACAAGAAGAATTTGATTCTCAAGGAATTAAGTTTGGGAAAAAACTCTTAGATAAATTTAGGATGTTAAGCGGTCGATTTGAATTAGTTAGAGTATTAGGAATAGAACTTCCGGACAAAGATTATAATACAATAATAATTAATCCGAGAAATGATGTAGTTCACAGAGCATCTTACCCTGATAGAAAAACTACTGAATTGTTCATTAATGAGGTTGAGAGTTTGATGAATCTTTTTACTCCTCAACTGTATGAAATTTAATTTCAGCTAACCAGCCAATCAAGCGGACGCCCCCGCAGTGCGGGGCAAGCTGTTTTCGCATTCGGCATTTTCGTAATTATTGGCTTTGTAGTTCCGTGTAATGTTGTTTGTGTAAAGTAGTTCTGTTAAAAATATTTATTAATAATTATTGGTTGTTGTTTTTTAGGCGGCATCCTTGTTCCCGCCTTCGTTAAAACTTCGGCGGGCAAGCTGGGGCGCCGCTTATCGGCAATGCCTTTAACCCTTAAAAAAATTAAACTGCTTGGCAATGGATTTATCTCTTGATTTAAGGTCTTTATTGGTAGCTGTTGGGGTTTTGATTGCTGCGGTTTCTCTTATCTGGAATATCACCCTGCATGTGCGTCAGAAGCGCAAGAAGATATTAGTAAGCTATTCTCTGGAGAATGGATCCACTTATAAAGATAATAAGGATAGCGATGAAATCCGTTTAGTGCCACACCGTGTTGTTGTGACTGTAAAAAACGGAAGCGCTCAAGGATGTTACCTGGAGTTGCCGGTAATGTGGCTATCCAAGAAAGTAAACAGAGAAAGATCGTATGTACTGCTTGAGGGGGGAGAAGAGGAGATTACTCCCGAGTTAAAGCCGGGACAAGTCCTGGAAAAACACTACGATCTTGATTCGTTCCTAAGTGGAGCTATGTCAAAATTGAAAGACAGACACCATTTACGATTCGTAGTCAACGACACCATCGGTAACAGCTACAAGAGTAAGAAATTGAAAGTAAAAACGTTACGCAATTTCGCCAAACATGAACTTGAAAGGTGTTACTAAACATTTGGGGAAAAGGAGCTAAACTAGGGCTAACAAATCACTCCAGCGGATGGCTTGCAGCCACCGCTGATTTTTGGCGTTATGCCGCTTAATTCAACCAAAGGTTTCACGAAAATATGGAGTAACTGATGTCATTCAACACCAAACTAACCGACCTGCTCAAAAGCGACCCTCGCTTCGTGGACGATGAAGGCGAACTCGTCCTCGCCGCCGTACAA
>JAHJTR010000169.1 GCA_018829865.1 Patescibacteria group bacterium
CCTTTGGCAGGTACTCCAACAATTTTAGGCAAAAGTGCCACAGCCAATATACCGATGATTGTGATCACAATCAAAAGCTCGATCAGCGTAAAACCTTTTCGTTTCATAGGTTTCTTTGTTAAATAATATTTATTTTTATATTTAAAAGTCATCGCAAGAATTATATGAGATCACCTTAATAAAAGCAAATTTATTTATGCTGTATATCTAATCAAATCCTACCCCCCAGCACTCAAACTACTAATATCCATAATCGGCAGCATAATCGCCGCCACAAGTCCTCCAACCACAACACCAATCACAACCATAATTATCGGCTCAAGCATTTTCATCAAATTCTGCACATAATTATCAACCTCCTCTTCATAATAATCAGCAATTTTCAGCGTCAATGTATCCAGCTGCGCCGTCTGCTCACCAACCGCAACCATATTCGCCAACATCGGAGGAAACAAATCTCCACTATCAGCCATATTATCCGCAAGCTTAAGCCCCCTTGAAACATCCTCGCTCATCAGCCCCAGCCTCAACCTATAAACCTCATTCCCCAAAGAATCCCCAACAATTTTAAGTGACTTGATAATCGCAATCCCACTCGCCAGCATATTCCCCAAATTCCGCGAAAACTGAGCCAAAATCACTTTCTGCAAAAGCGGCCCAAAAATCGGAAGCTTCAGCATAATTTTATCCCACAAATACATTCCGGCCTCGGTTTTTTTATAAATAATCACGCCAAGCACAATCGCCAACATAGACATCAAAATATACTGCCAATAACCAACGGTAAATTCGCTCATCACTATCAAAATCTTAGTAGGCAAGGGGAGTTCCTTCCCACTCTCCAAAAATATCTGACTAATCGGCGGCACCACCATAATCATCACCACAAACACAGCCGCAAACATTATCAAAAATATAATCACGGGATAAATCATCGCCCCCTTAATTTTCGCCCTGATCGAAGCATTTTTCTCAAGCTGAATCGACAAATCCTTAAGCACACTATTTAATTGCCCACTAGCTTCCCCCGATTTAATCATCCCAATCTCAGCTTCCCCAAAAACATCAACATGCTCAGTCATAGCATCACTCAAACTCTCACCGCCCTCAACCCTATCAACCAAATCATTAATCACCTCCTTAAATCTCTTATTCTCCTCCTGCGCCTCAATAATCATCAGCGATTTCGTCAACGGCATCCCCGCATTAATCATCACCGAAAGCATCTGAAAATAAGCAACTTTCGTCTTAATCGGAATAGTCGAAAGCGCCTGCAATTTATCATTCAACATATTAAAAGTATCCACCAAAAAATTCCCGGTTTTCTTAATCCGTTTAGCCTGCATTTTAATTTGCGCAAGATCAACATCTTTGGCTTCACTCTCCTCAATATTCATTATAATCTCATCCGCTTTTTGCTCAGCGACAGTCTTTTTTTGAAACAGATTTTTTTTATTTTCCTCAGCCATAAATTTTAACTTTGCGATATTATTTTTTTGGTAGGAGGTTTAAGACCCGGTCACCCGAGAAACACGATAAACTTCACTAAGCGTAGTCTGCCCCTGCAAAGCCTGAATAATCCCGGCTTGTTCAAGAGTAACCATCCCATCGGCGATAGCCTGCTCCTCAATTTCCAAAGTATTGCCTTTCTCTAAAATAGCTTTTTTAACTCCTTGCGACATTTTCATCACCTCAAAAAGCCCGACTCGCCCATAAAACCCGACTCCATTGCACTCGTCGCATCCTCCTCCTTTATAAAACTTCATATCATCAAACAATTTAGCATCATAATTTTTTTTCTCATTATCACTAAGTTTATCGAGAGACTTTTTAACTGTAGTCAAAATCGACTCATCCGGTTTATCTTCAACCTTACATTTCTGGCATATCTTCCGCACAAGACGCTGAGCAATAATTATGTTCACAGTCGCCACAATCAAAAACGGCTCAATATCCATATTCATAATTCTGGTCAAAGTCTCAACCGCACTATTCGTGTGAATAGTAGAGAACACCAAATGCCCCGTAAGCGAAGCCTCGATCGCAATATTAATCGTTTCATGATCACGAATTTCACCCACCATAATAATATCAGGATCCTGCCTCAGCGCCGTACGCAGCCCGGAAGCAAAAGTATAATCAATATCGGGATGAACCTGACTCTGATTCAATCCAGGCAGCTCAATTTCCACCGGATCCTCAATGGTCAAAATATTCACCTCAGGTTTATTCAAAATCATCAGCGCCGCATAAAGAGTAGTCGTTTTACCGCTACCCGTAGGCCCTGTAGTCAAAACAATCCCATTTGGCATTTCAAGCGCCTCATTAATAAATTGCAAGGAGCTACCGGATATCCCCAGTTTTTCAAGCGTCGGAATATCACGAGACTTATCTTGAATACGCATAACCACTTTCTCACCACGCGTTGTGGGCAGAGTGGAAACACGCAAATCCATTTCACGCCCATCTTCCGTCGTCACCTCGGTTCTCCCATCCTGCGGCATTCGTTGTTCATCAATTTTAAGATTCGACATAATTTTAATTCTAGAAACAACAGCCGGATGAATATTATTAGGGTATTCAACGATCTTTCTCAAAATCCCATCAACTCTATAACGGATAATCACCGTATTTTCATAAGGCTCCATATGAATATCACTCGAACGCATATCCAAAGCATAACTAATCACGCTAAGCACAAGTTGCGGAATATTCCCGGCCATTATCGCATCTTTAAGCCCTTGCAGCTTCACATTTGCCGCCGCTGCTTTAGCTTTCGTAGGGTCATTATTCGGTTTGGAGTTTGCCACCGTCGCCGCAGTAACCACCACCGCCGGCGATGAAGCCACGGTAGCGTCAACTGGCAGCGCAATATTAGCCACCTTTGCAGCTTGCCCGGCATGCCCCGCATCCACAACCCTTTGAACCTGGCTGGCTGCGGTAGCAACTGCATCAGATTTCTGTGGCCCGCCCAAAGTTGGAGCAGGATTGCCCGAAGTTGGAGCAGAGTGCGAAGTTGGAGCAGAGTTGCACTCTGCTTCTTCATCGCGCAGAATTCCATCCGCTTGATCAACGTGCTTTTGTTGCCCCTCAATATTTATTGGTTCATCAACCATTATTCTACTTCAGTTAAACTTTTTTGAAAGTAAGCGACTCCATCAATAGTAAACGATAAAACCTCAATTTCTTCTTCCTCCTCACCTTCAACTACTGCCTCAACCGTCTCAGGAAACACAATATTAATTTTCTCAATCGCCATCAATCTGTAAGGATTATCAAAATCCCCACTTTTCGAAATATAATTGAGTAAATTCGTAAAATTAGTTCTGGAGCCCTGCACATTCATCGTAAATTCAAGCCTCATATAATCATCCATCGTCGCAGCTTCACCAAAGCTCAAACTATTTAAAGTAAGCGGCTCATTCGGGAAATTATTATCGAGAAAGAATTGTTCAAGCAATCGGGTCAGCTCGGTCATCGATTCACCGGGAGGCAGTATTGTATCGGATTTATCGGTTTTATCTTTAATCATATCCGTATAAGTTTTTTTCCGACTTTTATATTTATCATCCAGATCAGCTTCTTTCGTCTGATAATCCTGAATCATCGTCGTATTGGTTTTAATAAACCCCTTGATTTTGTTATATTCCGAAAATTGCAAAAAGCCATAATACCCCGCAATAAGCAGAATAATCGCAGTGGCACCTATCAGCATATTCGCTGTTTTTTTATATCTCTGCGCCCGTTTTTGAATAATTTTACTCATATTATTGAACTTTAATTTTTATTGTAGAGTCGATAACCCCGATTTCTTCAGCTTCCTCATCCCTTAAATCAGAGCCTTCCTGTAAATCCAAAGTGATTTGCAGATTAGAAAGATAATTTTTATTTTCCGGATTGTAGGACTTTGAAAACGATCGTTTAGTCACATTGGCAAATTTAGCTGATTGCTCCAACATATCGATTAAATCAACAATTTTAGTGAAATTCTTACTATCTTTAGTTGTAACTCTCCCGCTAATCGATATTTTATCTCCTGCCAAATTAAACGAAGTATAGACAATACTGCTAAGTGAAGCCCATTTTTTACTATCATGATTAGGATCGATTCTCTTGGTAACTTCCCGCAGCTCATCAATCACCATACCCCAATCAATTTTTTTATCGGCAATTTGCTGAATAATAGAGTAATTGCTTTTGCTTAAAGAAACAATTTTATTCTTCAGCTCTTTCAAATTAGCATCAAAATCCTTCTCCAGCGAAATGCCCAAAAACTCATTTCTCAGCATATTATCGGCATAAATCAGTTTAACAGTCTCCAAAATCTGAATATCAATCTGCCCGTCTTTGATTTGATCCGCAGTAGCTTTATCTTCCGTAATCTTTTTTTTAATATCGGCAATTTGCCCATCGACAACGGTCCTAAAATGAGTTTTATAGTCATTCATAGTCAAATTGCTATCCTCAAATTGATCAGTCACGCCGCTAGGCAAAGTCTCAAAAGTCAGCCCTTGTTTGGTTTTATTAAAAGTCTCAATAATTTCCTTTTTTACAGTATCCTTTTTTGTTAAGGAGGTTTCAGACTCGTATTCATCGGCCAAATCAATAATTTTATCCAGATCAAATTTCGCCAGAATAATATTTTTCTGCACATAATCATTATATTCAACCTTGATTTGTTCTTGTGAAGTAGTCGATTTCTGAAACAAATTAGTGCCGAACAGATTGAAAGAAGGGGATAGTTGGGTATAGAAGAAAACATGCACACCAATCGCCAAAACCGCTCCAAATGCCATCACAATCTTCGCCAAAGTATAATAATTCTCTTCCTTCATTGATGTTGAAGGAGATAACCCCTTAATTTTATTAAGCACACTCGATCCCAAAATAGATGATGTTTCTGTGGATTTATCCTTTTGAGAAATAATATTATCCAAAACCCCTTTTTTCTCAGGTTCAGCCTCTTTTTCAGGAAGACTGAAAATATTCTTTTTTTCAGGAGAGGGAGCCGCAGGACCACCATCCTCTTTTTTAATTTTGCCGAATAATTTACCCATA
>JAHJTR010000170.1 GCA_018829865.1 Patescibacteria group bacterium
GAAATTTTAAAAAACCTCAATTCCTCGTCAACTCAAAAATGCAAGACAGGCAGCCTCAGCCGTTGGAACGCAGGCAAGTTTGCTTTCCAATCTTTTATCCACCCCATCAGCCCAACCTCCACCAAGCCCTGACGCTAGAACAAAAACAAGTTTGCCTTCCAATCTTTATCCACCCAGCAGCCCCGCCTCCACCAAACCCCGCCTCTAAAATGCCAAACAAGCTTGCTTCCCAATGCATTAGCACCCCAAACAGCCTAATCGCCCACAAAGCCAAGTCGATGAAACGCAGGCAGATTAGATCCTCTGAGCATTAGCACCCCTAATTCCCTGCCCTCCCGCAACCTCGGTCGCTGAAAAACAGGCAATTTTGGTCTCCCAAACTTTACCCACCCAAGCAGCTCAACCTCCAACAACTCCCCAAAATCCCCGGGGAAAATTGCTACAGTAAATTGCTATATATTAATTCAAGAGAAAATTTCCTGACCCACTACATTCATCAATTCAACCGCCGCCGTCTTTTTACTTATACTATCCGCCTGAAACAATTTTTTTTGATTCCGATTTATTATAAGAGGAGAAATCAAGTCTGATCCCAAATCACTAACTTTATTAGCCAAAATAACATCAATGTTTTTATTTTGCAGCTTATTCAAAGCATTTATAGCCAAATTCTCAGATTCAAGCGCAAACCCGACAATAATTTGCCCAATTCGCTTGAATTCGCCACACCAAGCCAGAATATCCTGAGTATAACCGATATTTCCCAAGTAATTATTAGTGACAAAATCACTTTTTTTAATCTTGCCATCAATCTTCTCAAACCTAAAATCACAAACCGCAGCCGCACAAATCACAATATCCTGATAATCAAAGCCTTTTTTCACTTCAGCCAACATCTGATCGGCAGATTCAACCTGAACCGAATTGGTCTCATCAAAATATTTGCAAGGCCCACTGATAACAGTAACATTAGCCCCCATCGATTTAGCAGCACAAGCAAGCTCATATCCCATCCTACCAGACGATTTATTCGAAATATAGCGCACATCATCAAGATATTCTCTGGTCGGACCGCAAGTAATAAGAATATTTTTACCCTTCAGAGAGCTGTTAGTAGAATTATTAATAAATGAATTTTGGGAGGATAAAGCCGCAGCCGCCCCGGAATCAAGACCAATTGATTCAGTTGACAGAGATGGAACAGAAGATTTAAAAGGATAGCCAATCGACGACTTCGATCGCATAAAATCTTCAAATGAAACATCATTAGATAAAACCTCATTAATTTCTGCTAATATCCTGGAAACATCAGGCAATCGACCAACCCCCTGCATCCCACAAGCCAAAAAACCGGACTCAGGCTCCAAGACATTAAATCCCAAAGTCTTAAGATTCTCAATATGCCCCTGCGTCTGATCAGCAAGCCACATATTACTATTCATCGCCGGACACACGAGCTTGGGGCATCCCGCCGCAAGACAAGCAGTCTCAATAATCCGCTCGGCAAGACCCAAACTAATTCTGGCAATAGTGTTAGCTGTTGCGGGAGCAATCACAAAAAGGTCAGCATCGAGAATATGCTTCAAATGATTAAACGAAGAATTTTTGCTAAATACCGAATCCAAAACCAAGTTCCCCGAAAGCGCAGCCAAAGTGGTTTTACCAATAAACTTCTTTGCAGACTTACTCATAAGCACATGCACGTCAGCGCCTTGTTGCCGCAATTTACTCACCAAGTCAGCCGACTTATACGCAGCAATCCCGCCGGTTATACCTAAAATTATTTTTTTTCCTTCAAGTTTTTTTTCCTCCTGCATAAATCTATACAAATATTATCGATCAACCGTACTTTGCCACAATACACAGCGGCTGCCAATACTAAGGGGAATTTAATCATTTTAAGAGTAGACAAATCATCAGCCGAAACGATTTCGAAATATTCAAGCTTGAGACCGGCAGAAACAATGGATTCAGCAAAAGCCTGTTTAATCGAATTAATCACGTCCAAATGTTTCAAATCACTACCCATACCTCGATCACCCCCCGAAACCCCAAATTCTCTAACCACTTCCCCCGCATCAAAAAGCGCGCAGCCTAAGGCGCGCGCCCGCATTTTCTCACCATCACTAAGCCTCTCATTCCGAGAACTCAAAGCCAAACCGGCCGCATCCCGCAC
>JAHJTR010000171.1 GCA_018829865.1 Patescibacteria group bacterium
CAAATAAGTAATCAGCAAGATTACTGGTTAATAATGGCTTAGTTACTGAGATTTGTCTACCAAGTAATTTTGTCCAGAGCCTTACCATATTTCCTGCTAGTATTGTGCCATCAGTTTGAAGAATAACACGACTCGTATTTGCAGTAATATGTTCTGGATTAGAAATAGGGTTATGAAAAGTATTCCAAATTATTTTTTTACAATTACAATGAACAAGTTCAGGTGATAACTCAAAATCCATCCCAGAATAACCGCATACCAACAAAATTCTATTTTTAAGACCTTGCTGCAAAATATTTCGCTTCCAAGGTTCCATTAAACTTTCATGTCTTAAAGCAAAGATAAGACTACTAGGATTATCAACACTGCCATGTAATTTTATCAGAGACGGTTCGTCAGGATTCCAAACATCATTTTTTCCTATTATCCTATTCACAACTACGCCAGCATTAGTTAATGCATTATCCATTGCTATGTCGTAATTAGTGGTGTAGACATGTAAAATAATTCCTCTTTTTACCAATTCAGCAATTGCATTATGAATTTCATTTGGTTTTTCCCCACTAAAATGTTCAGCAATCCAGACCCGAACTTTATCATGGTTGGGACATCTTTCAAATATGTGTTCAAAAGCTGTATGATTAACATATTCCCGAAGTTGTTGATAAGAAGGAAATTCATTTGGCACTAAGTTTTCAGCAAGACTATTTACTATAGCAAGTCCATTAGGTACTTCGGTAGGTGACCATGTAGAAATACCACTACCCAATAAAACGGATATTTGCCTTTCCACAACTATTTCTTTTATTAGACTTTCATATTCTTGTTCATCAATTGGACAAATACGCATATTCTCTATAATATTTTTCTTATTAATCATAAATAATTATAACTAATCATATACTTTAATTGTGGATTAAACCTAATTTTTTAGCCTCCGCTATATAAGCAATACTAAGCTCGTGAGCTTGTTCAGTCCTTTTTAAAAACAAATCCAAATTACCCATCTCGGAGGATGTTTGTTCAAATGGATGTGAATAATCAATTGTAATCTGAGTAAAAGGAATATGGGCTGCGATAATTCTTAATTTCGGAATGTGAATAGAGTCCCATTTATCGCTATAACTACTAACATAATTTGTAAAGTATTCTATCGACCGTTTGCGAAAAGCTACAGGTCCATAGAATAAATCTATCGATTGTCCCAGCAAATATTCGGACAACAGTCTTCCATAAGAATAAGATAATTGTTGCTCCCGTGGATAACTTTCTAAAGATTTTCTATAAAATAGAATCAATTCGTAATGATTAGCTTGCTCATATTCATTTATTCGTGAAAGATGGTTAATGATGTTGCATTTTTCAGGTTCAATCCATACGATAAAGGAATCTATAGAAGCGGCAGTATTTATCGCATGCATGATAGCTTCTCGGCGAGCATTCCCCATACCACTTTGCTTTTGTTCAAATATTTTTACACCTAATACATTTGCTCTTTCCAAAAAGAAATCATCCGAATTAGAATCGACGGCAACAACTTTATATCCATATATTTTTGCCAACTCAAATGTTCTTAATGTTAATTGAAGACGAATATCACTCACGGTTTCATAATCAAATTTTGTAGTAGTTGCTATAATCATATTTTATTTTCGCGCCTAACTATTAATTATACTGCCAATAATCTGAATAACACACAGGCAGTTTGTGTGTTATATTCTATTCAGCCAGAGGCTGACAAGTAAAAACTCTGTTTTTATTCCATTTTCCAACATCCCGGCTTGCTATCACTCATATCATTATAGAATGTTATCAAGCGGACTTTTTACATCAATAACAAATTTGATAACTCGGATACTAATTATTTTAATCATAACCGCCCTAAATATATTATTTAATAATTTAAAATTCAAATATATGCAGTATAAATTTGAGCAAGAAACTTACGGACTGTACAAAACCCGAAAACTCTAAAATTGCCAAGTGTGATCCGTCAACTAACCCGTCTATATTTTTAACTTCTTCGCAATCAATTCAACAGGGTCTGTTCCTTTTAAACTACAAATCTGACTTTGATATATTTCAAACCTTCCATCAGTTTCCATTCGTTCTGATATTTGCTTGTAAGTAAATGTAGGTTTGATGTCCATCTCTTGTATGACTTTATCAACCAAATCAATAAGCATTCCTACTTCTTCTCTGCTTATTATTTTATAAATTTCATCTAAGCATAAATCCAGCATTTGTTCTGATGTAATATCAGGTGTAAGTGCGTTTAGATTATGTCTAGGAATTGAGTTAATTGATGTAATTAGTTTGGATATTTTCGTACCATTATCCAAAGTAAAACTTGCCATTTTCTTATTGGGTAAAGTCTCTTTATAAACTTTTGGATAACAACAATCTTTATATTTCCTTCCCGAACCACAACGACAAGGATCATATTTTTTAACTTTTCCCATATCCGTTTTTATTATTTGATTAAACACCTAACGACCTAAATCAGCGGCGGGGGCAAAGACCTTTGCTAAGATCGCTCCACGCTTATTCCCCATCCGCTGGATTTGCTTGTTATGCCTTGCTTTTAGCTTCAAGCTCATTAGAAATGAAATTATCAACCAGTTGAGATATTTCACTCTCGCTTTTGGTATCGGGAATTACGAGCAAAGGTATGCTATTCTGGTCACACCACTTTTGTTTTATCTCGTCATGCTCCCTGACTGTTTTGTAATTTTCAAGAAGATTCGATTGAGTCATTTTCTTGCCCCCGAAAGAAACAGGACGGTAATGTTGCGCGCCGTGATATTCAATTACTCGTCTATTACCACCAACTAGGATAAGGAAATCAAATGGTAGGGGATTTTTATCTTTGCAATCTGGGAAAGATGCTTGCTCTTCAAACTCAATTTGTCTCTGAGAGAGTAATTCTCTTATTATTGTTTCGCCTTTTGGGCTTGAGCATTTGCGACAACCACAGCCTGTGAGATGTACATAAGGCAATTGGCGGAACTCACCGTGATAGGGACAAATGATTGCCACGAGATGCTTATTTCCTACCCAGTCAACCTGATCATAGTTATATTTATTTGGATGAACCAACTGAGCCTCAGATAGAAAACGTTCTTTTGTCCAAGGTATTCTTCCCGTGCATTTAGGACAACCTTGCGGATGGCTTTTATGAGTATGATTCGCTGGTGATTGCCAAAACGACCCGTGGTGGCGGCAAATGATGCGGACTTTCTTGTGCGTGGTCTCGTAGAGAGATTCTGAGTAATCATATTTATCGCCATGCACCCGCTGTGCTTTCCTGATGAACTCTTCTGTCGTTTTCTTAACCGTACCCCCACATTTAGGACAACCTTGCCTTCTGACAATGTGATGTTGCGCATCCTGCAAGAATTCACCATGCTCTGGGCAGATGATGACAACACCTGTTACCGAATCGGTGCATATGACCTTACTGTACTCGTATTTTCTGCCATGGACTTGCATTGCTTCAGCAATGAATCTTTCACTTGTCCAGGTAGTTCTGCCTCCACACACCGGACATCCTTGTGGGTTAGTCTTGTGTGTATGGTTTCCTGGCGTTTGATTAAATAAACCGTGTTCAGGACATAGTATTTGGACTTTTGTATGGATGTTTCTATAGACTGTCTTGGAGTAATCGTACTTGTTTCCGTGAATAGCTTGAGCTTTCTTTATGAACTCCGCTTTTGTGTTTCTGCACTTGTTAGCGTTCCGTTCATAAAAACATAGTCGGCAACCTTGTCCGGACAGATGCTTTGATGGTGATTGTTGAAATTCCCCATGTTGAGGGCAGATGATGGGAATCTTCTTTTCTGCGTAAACGTATTTAACAAGGCTGTAGTCGTATTGACTACTGTGTACTAATCTTGCCTTTCTTATGAATTCATCTATTTTGAGTCGTTTGGGCATCACATTAACTTAAACGGCATAACGATTTGCATAACCCGCCGGGGCAAACACCTTTACCAAAATCAAACTAGGCTTATTCCCGGTCGGGTTGATGCTTTTGTTGGCCAAGCTTTATATCTTTAGTTCAGTTCTCACTCAAAAAAATTGCAACTCGCCAAATGGCTTTTCAAGGGTCAACGGGCGAAACCCGGAGCGGTAAAGCGTTGCTCTGACTAATTGAGCAAATAGATTGCCACGGTTAAAATAGATTTCATGGTTCATGTAATATGGTATCGATAGTACAATTACTGTATCACCGGGATATATAGTGTCACCATTAATGTGTGCCGTCGCACGGAAAAAGGAAACATCGCGATTACTGCGTCCCTGTATGAAAAAACGATTTTCTTGAGGCCGTTCTAGAACGCGGGCGGAGAATTCTAAATCGATATGATATTGGCTAAGTGGATCGCTCCCTAGGTTTCGCAGTTTGATTTCAAGAAGGTAATCATGTCGTTCGGAAAACATTTTCAGTTTTTGATATGAAATCTCGATATCCGCAGTGATTTCCTGCTGAACTCTTTGCTCGGTAGCCAAACCCTCAACCTCGGAAAGCGCAAACCCTTCTGCACGATGTTTCCATTCCCTCAGAACTTCTACAGTGTATCGGCTGGGATCATTGTCCACAAGTTTTGCACAGTTTTGGCAAAGCCATATGCCGTTATCAGGAGACTTCCGAGCTTCAGCCAACAGATGTGGATCAAAGCGAGGCCCTCCTTCTGCTGCAGCGGTAATGTGTGCGCCCACCCCTATATTAATGATGCGTGATGAATCGGTACGTGGTCCCGTTGTCAATTTACGACATGCTGGATTTGAGCAACGGACTCCCACTCTTTTTGCGAGAACATCAAGCGTCTGTTGTGAAAAATCATCGCGCATTGTAATTATTCCCTTTCATATGGCTAACTATTAATTATCCCCCCATAAAGATTGGCGGGCAAGCCTGCCAATAATCTGTCTAATATTTCCGCCGGTGGTCGACGACTCGACTCGTCGAGCGGACAAGCCGGCGGTTTGATTGTTAGATTCTATTAAACTTTGTTTTTGAGATATCACTTCACAATTCGAAATTCTGTTAGCATACGGGTCTTCTTTATGTGCAGGTTCTATGGTTACTTGATTAATTCTGTAACTTCTTTGAACACTTTTTCTGCTAGTAAAATCGAATTCTCACAAATATTTTTATCAAGG